>QWHP01000499.1 GCA_021404985.1 Actinobacteria bacterium ATB1 | reverse complement strand
AGGGACGGTCGTCGTCCGGCTCCCTGCAGACGCCGGTACGCGTCCCGACCCGTCCATGTCCCGCACCCGCTGGGTCTTTCACCCGAAACCTCTCCCGCCCGGAATCGACGTCCTGGTTTCCCAGGGTCGAAACGATAGGACAAAGTGCTCTTTTGATGCTGTGAGACTCTGCCCTGCAAGGGACGCTACGCTGACGAGCTCGCTCCTACGATGGACTCACATGAATCGGAGGTATCAGCTTGGGCAGCACCGGACAGATCGACTGGGGCGAATGCTCTCGGGCGCTCGTGTCCGCCCTACATCTCTCGGTCCCCCCGATCGCCATCACGTTCTCGGACGAGTCGCCCGAGGGGATCGACAGCTTCGGTGGCAGCCCCCCGAAACCATCTCCCGACGGCCGCACCGGGGCCGTCGCTGCAGGCTGTGTCTTCTGGATTCACGCGACAGAGCGGACTTTCACCACCACACCTCCGGACCATGCGAACTGCTCGGTCGGGTCCTACACACACGGCCTGATCACGCCGGAGGAGGCCCTCAACGGCGGCGACGTCGCGACGCTCCTGCAGTCAGGCTGGATAACACCCGAGGCGGCGGAGCAGATACCGCAAGTGCCCGACCGCCCGAGGCACGTCACTTACGGCCCCCTCGGCGAGGCGACCGTCGACCCGCAGGTGGTCCTCCTGCGCGTCAACGGGCGTCAGCTCATGGAGCTCTCCGACGCGCTCGCGGACCTCGTGATCGAGGGCAAGCCCCAGTGCCACATCATCGCTCGCGCCTACGGCGGCCGCCCTGCTGCGAGTGTGGGGTGTGCCCTGAGCCGTGTCCGAACGGGAATGTCCCCGACGGAGATGACGGCCGCGCTGCCGGCGTCGCGCATCGACGAGATCGTCGATGCTCTCCAGACCACCGACGACATCAACGACACCGTGTCGAGGTACGCGGCGGCCGACTCGCAGCGTTTCGCGTGAGCCGGCCCGGCGCCATGCCCGACTCGTAGCCAGACGGTCGGCCAGGGCTATCGTCTGCGGTTGTCCGGAGGGATTGTGAGGACCGATGGGGTACGAGCGCCTGATCGTGGAACGGCGCGGCAGAGTGGGCTGGCTGGTGTTCAACAGGCCCGACGCCCTGAACGCGATGGATGCGGCCTTGATGGGGGAGCTGGGGGCAGCCTGGCGAGAGCTCGGTTCCGATCCCTCAGTGCGAGTCATCGTCAACTCGGGTGTCGGGCGCGGGTTCAACACGGGTGTCGACGTCAAACAGATCGCAACCGACCTCGAGGGTATGAAGCGGTATTCGCGTCAAGTGAAGAACTTCGAGCTGGCACTCACGTCGTGGCACTGCAAGGTCTGGAAGCCCGTGATCTGCGCCGTGAACGGCATCTGCGCCGGTGGCGGTCTCCACTTCGTCGCCGACGCGGACATCGTGATCGCCTCGAGGACGCCACGTTCATGGACCCGCACGCCTCTGTCGGCCAGGTGGTTGCCTACGAGGCCATCGGTCTCGTGCGCCGGATGCCGTTCGAAGCCGTGATGCGCATGGCCATGACCGGCAAGTACGAACGCATGTCGGCCCTTCGTGCATATGAGCTCGGGATGGTCAGCCAGGTCGTCGATCCCCCCGAGCACCTCTGGGACGAGGCCCAGGATCTGGCGGAGAAGATCGCACGCAACTCGCCGACGGCTCTCCTCAACTCCAAGAAGGCGCTGTGGGGCGCCCACGAAGCGCACCTGACGGACTCCATGCGGGACGGGGGTCGATATCTCTACGGCATGTGGGACCATCCGGATCAGGTCGAGGGGCCGCGTGCGTTCGCAGAGAAGCGCGACCCCGAGTGGGTCGACCCCGATCCCGAGGACGTAATGGGCTGATTCCGGCCGTGACCGGAAGGCGAAGTGTCACGGCGAACCCTGCGCCCGACGAAGTGCTGACTCGGACCTCGCCACCGTTCGCGATACGGAAAAGCTATTGGCGCTGCCGGAAGCAGAACGCCAAGAGTGGGATGCGCTGTGGGCGAAAGTGAAGGAAGTTTGCACGCAGGCTTCTGAGGAAGGGAAATAGGACCCGCATGTTATCGATGGACGTGAAGTAAGCCATGCTAGGCACGCGACCGCGTTTTGCTTGGAGGTACGACAGACAATCTGCGAAAACCATCATG
>QWHP01000498.1 GCA_021404985.1 Actinobacteria bacterium ATB1 | reverse complement strand
AGTCGTCGAGCCACTCGTATCCGGCGCCTGCGAAGCCGAATATCGTCTGGTCGTCGTCGCCGACGACGCAGAGGTCCGCCGCCATGCCATCGCGCACGTGGGGGCCGAGCATCGCCTGCAAGAAGGCGTGTTGAGTCGGGTTGACGTCCTGGAACTCGTCCACGTACACGTGCCGAGTCCACGAGGACACGACATGCGTGAAGGCGGCATCCTCGAGAAGCGCTGCGGTGGCCCCGACGATCAGGTCCTCGAAATCGACCAGGCCGCGCCTGTCCTTCTCACCCTCGTACGACGCGAAGACCCGCTCCATCTCCTCCACGCCGAGAGGCACGTCCCTGGGCGTCTGACGCTCGCCCACGACGGTGGTGTAGCTCTCGGGAGTCAAGCATCGTGCCTTGGCCCATTCGATCTCTGCAGCGACGAGGCGCACGGTTCGGGATGGCGCCTCACCTGTCCCGCGGTTCATCACGTCCCGCAGGATCCGGGTCTTGTCGGGCAGAACGGACCGCGGCGTGCGGCCGCGCATCCGCCAGAGCTCACGAAGCATGGCGAAGGCCAGGGCATGGAACGTGCCGCAACGGATGGAGTCCACGACCCCGAGGCCGGCAAGGCGGTGCCGAAGCTCCCCGGCGGCCTTGCGTGTGAACGTCACGACCGTCGTCGACGTTGCCTCGGCCGACCCGTCGAGGACACGGCGGGCGATCCGCCGTGTGAGGACCCTGGTCTTCCCCGAGCCTGCCCCGGCCAGGATGCAGAGCGGGCGATGCTCGGTCAGCACCGCATGGCGTTGGTCCGGGGTGAGATCGTCGGTGATGGCGCGCGTGGCCGTCGATCCGGCCGACTCCTCGACGACCGCTGCCGCGGTTTGTGGTGAAGTCACCTTCGACGCCTCGTCAGGCTGGTCTAGGAAGCGGTAAGGCGGGCTCGGCATCGGGGAGGTCAATCCATGCCGGGCAGATCCCGCGGAAGGAGCAGTGGTTGCAGAAGCCTCGCGGTCGTGCCCGCCAGTCCTGTCTCGAGATGACGGTGGAGATCGCGCCGGCGAGTGCCCGCAGGGTCTTGCGCGTCCTCTCGATGTCTCGCGGGGACGGATCGATCACGTAGATGTCGCCGCTGTCGAGGTACACGAGGCGGATGTGGGCCGGGGCGGAGCCGGTCAGGTCGGCGACGAGCATCGCATAGGTCTCGAGTCCGAAGAACGCTGTCTGGGATCGCTCGAGCTCCGGGGTACGGCCGCACTTGTAGTCGGATATCACCCAGTCCCCACCGGGTGTCCGGTCAAGGCGATCGAGGATCCCCTGGACGGCGATGCCGTCCCCGAGATCACTGCGAAGCCGGACCTCGCGTCCGACAGGCTCGAAGGTCCTCGGATCTTCCAGTGTGAACCACGTCTCGATGTGTTCCCGGGCCCGATCCCTCGATGTCGCCTCGGATCCTGGATCGGTGAAGAGAGCCTCGCGCGTGTCCGCGTCGACGAGGCGTTCCCACGCGGCGTCGAGTGCGGCAAAGGCCGTGGCGGCATGCCGTTCGACCCGAGGCAGATCGAAGATCGCCTCGAGTGCCGCATGCACCGCAGTGCCGCGCAGCGCAGGTTCCGACGGTGCCTCCGGGAGCCTGTCGATCGCCCTGTACTTGAAGAGCTGGGGACAGAGCTTGAAATCCGACATGCGGCTCGGCGAGAGGGTGATCTCGATCGTTCCGGACTCCATGCCGCGCACGATACATGTCCCTTGCGACACGTACGCGGACCCTCGCTCCCGACGACCGGGCCTATCCTCGCTCCGATGGGTTATCCGCAGCGTCTGCTCTACGAAGGTGAGGAAGTGGTCCTCGACATCCGGCCGCACTGGGTGGCTTTGCTCGTGCCGGGTCTCTGGACGCTCCTCATCGTCGCCGTGCTCGTGGCCGTGGCATTCCTGGTCGACGACGTGACCTCGGTCTGGTATCTCGCACTTCTCGTCGCCGGTCTCGTCGCCTTCGTGTTCCTTGCCGGGTACAGGTGGTTGAGGTGGCTCACCACGGAGTTCGTTCTCACCACGGAGCGAGTCATCTCACGCCGGGGGATCTACGCGAAGTCGTCGAAGGACATTCCCCTCGAGCGCATCAACGACGTCACCTTCACGCAGAGCGTCCTGGAACGGTTTCTCCGGTCCGGG
>QWHP01000040.1 GCA_021404985.1 Actinobacteria bacterium ATB1 | reverse complement strand
GTCTGCGCGCCCCAGTACCTGTCGGCCGGGACGTTGACTTCTCCGAAAGAGTCGGACTCGATCCTCGTTGGTTGGCTCGTGCCGGCCATGGACGTCCTTCCGGGTGGGGCAGTCCGAGGTCCCCTCCGAGGTTACGTGCCGTCTCGGCGTCTCGATCGGCCGACCACCCCGATCGCCACACCAATCGTGAGGCCCGCAGCCGCGGAGCCGAGGACCCACGCCCAATCGGGAACGCCGGGCTCCGCACCCTCGGATTCGACCGCTGCAACCGCTGCTGCGAGGTCGAGAGCGCCGACTCCGGCTCGGGCATCGGAGAGAGGGGCAGCCGTGTCGCCGATGATCTCGACCGTGTCGTCTGGAGTCGCACCGAGGCCGAGGAGAATGGCCGCCGTGCACGAGACCAGGGGGGTCGCCATGGACGTGCCGTCCAGGGTGGCGTACCGCGAGCCCGGATCGGGAAAGAGCGTGCTCGGGGTCTCGGGAATCGTGGAGAGAATGGCCACTCCCGGAGCGGCAACCGCGCGCATGTCACCGAAGTTCGAGAAGGCGGTGAGGACTCCGGCTCGGTCGAGAGCCGCGACCACGATCACGGGAACACCCGCCCCGTAGTTTCGCAGACCGTGCCCGGCACCCTCTGCATCGCTGTTGCCCGCTGCGGCAACGACGACGACTCCCCTCTGGGAGGCATACCGGATCGCTGCGTCCAGGGGTCCGCCTGAGGCGAGGTGCCCGCCCAGGCCCTCCTCACTCAGGGACAGGTTCACGACGTCGGCACCGTTGGCGGCGGCCCAGCGCACGCCGGCCGCGATCACGTCGGCTGTTCCGGCGCCTCCGGCGTCGAGTACCTGCACCGGCATGACTTTCGCGCCCGGGGCGCAACCGGAGATCCCGATGCCGTTCCCGGACGTCGCTGCCGCTATCCCGGCGACGTGCGTGCCGTGTCCGTTGACGTCACGGGTTCCGTCTCCGTCCCCCACGAGGTCGATGCCGGGAACGACCTGGTCGTGCAGGTCCGGGTGGTCCGCGTCCACACCCGAGTCGACGACGGCGATGACAACGCCCTCTCCCGTCCCCTCGCGCCATGCCGCGTCCGCACCGATGTAGTCGAGTCCCCACTGTCGGGCACGGAGCGGGTCGTCGTCGACGGCAAGCGTCGTGGACGAGGGAGTCGCGGTGAGGGCGGCCAGCATGAGGCCTCCGAACAGCAGGAGGGCGACCGGGCCGGACCTGCGGAGGCGATCAGGTCGCACCCGAGGTCCTGGTGGGCGGCTCGTTGCCCGAGCCCTCGTATTGCGTGGGTAGGTCGGTCGCTGTCTCCGCGATCGGGGTCGCGGGGCGGGTGCTTCCCGAAGCCACCCCGAGGGGCGGCTCCCCTGGGATTTCGTTGCCTTCGCCGTTCGTGAGCCAGCGCATGATCGTGGCCGAGAGGCCGTCGAGGCTCCCACCACCGCCGGTTACGAGAACCTCTGGCACGATCTTGACGTGTCCTTCGGAGACGGAGTTGTCGACGGCGACAATTCCGGTAGGCGCCTGCCTGAGCGCCTCGACCTGGGCTTCGTAGCCTTTTGCCCGAGCGAGCCCCAGAGCCTTCGTTGCGGCTGCTTCCGCCAAACCGATCGCCTCGGTCTTGGTCGCCTCGGCCCTCCCTGTGAGCTCGACGTAGGCAGCATCACCCTCCCCCTGGGCGCGCCGCCGTGCCTGGGCCTCGTTCAGGCTGATCTCGACCCGTACCTGCGCCGCGGCGAGCTCCGTCTGCATGTCGGCGGTTCCTCTCGCCTTCTCGGTGTGGATGCGGACACGTTGCGCGCGCTCCTGCTCCTCGAAGGTCGCCCGTTCCTGGTTTGCGATCTCACGATTGGTGAGGACCTCGACGAGCTCGGGTGGGAACTCGACGTTCTGGATGTACACACCCTTCGTTTCCACCTGGTAGAGCTCGAGGTACCGGACGACGGCGTGGTAGGCCTGCTCCTGCACCTGCTGACGTGTCTCGATGAACCTCACGGCTTCGAGTGACTGCAACGTGTTGCGGAAGTGGTTCCCACGATCGGCTCGAGCTGTGCGTCGAGGGAGTGTGCCGCCGAGATCTGTTCCCCCCAGTTCAAGGTGAGTATGGAGGTTGGCACCATCTCCGCAGCGTAGATGCGCGGGTTCGACGGGTACTTGCCGGTGCGCAGGGGCTCCTGCCAGATCCCGCGGTGGCCGGGCCGGACGATCGAGCCGTGCTTGAACTCGACTCCCGACGTGTCGTGTGTGGCAAGGCCGACGTAGGCCTTGATGACTGCTACCTGACCCTGCGGGACCACGAGCATCGGAACCAGGTCGACGCGAATCAGGAACGGGTTCAGAAGGTAGGCGCCGTAGAGCACCGGGTCGTGCTGCAGGCCGATGTGAGCGCCGGAGTCGAGGAACGCCTGGTAGTCCTGATAGTTGTTGTGGAGGTCGTTCTTCGAGCTGTAGAGCGCCTCGATGATCTCTGCGTCCGGCGCGCCCGACGTCTCGAGCGTAGCGATGTCCTCGAACCCTCCGATGCGGCCGGCGATGTCGCCGGCAGGCAGTGGCTCTCCTTCCAGCGTGGTGACGACGCCCACGTAGTCGCCCTCCCCCTGAGGTGCGATCACAGTGACACGGAGCTGCTCGGGTGCCAGTCCGAACGACTCGGGGACGAGGCCCTCGTCCCGTGCGATGCTGAGGAGTTCGGGGGCCGCAGGCACCCCATACACCGTGCGAGACGTGATCACGATGAATCCCACGGGAAGGATCGGGAGCAGGGACCCTGGGGGAAGAACGGGGCGCTGGACCCCCTTCTCCCCGCCGCTTGCCATGAAGTACTCGAGATCGGTGAAGTTTCCGAACTCGGCCTGGTAGCGGGCTGACTTGGCACCGATCGGCAGCGGCGCCCCGACTTTGTGAGATAACGACTCCGATCTCGCCGGCCGGTACCTGGACCCACGGGTACTTAGCGACCTTGAACACCGGCCAGAGCTTGAAGCACAGCCCGGGCATGAGGAGCTTTGCCTGATATCCTGCCTCACCCCGGAAGGACAGCGGCGTATCGGTCGCCAGCCTGCGAAACGAGAACCTCTTCGTGACGAGACCCACACGCGTTGCTCCGACGAGGTGGAAAGAACCCATCGCGACCAGCGCGACGAGCACTCCAAGGACGATCACAACCACGACTGCACCACCCATTGTCACCTCTCTTCGTGTCAGTCGAGCAGCCCGGCGAGACGGCTCGCCACGATCGCGTCCACGCCGTCGATGCGGCGCAGCCACTCCCGGATCTCGGCCGCGAAGTCTCGCCTCCTCTGCCCGAGGTTCGCTGCGCCCGGGTCGACGAGATCTCGGTTCCGTGCGAGGCGCAACGCGTTCTGGAAGAGAACCCGCGAGTTCGATTCGGCGCTGCGGATCCTGCCCTGCAACAGGTACTGCGTCCCGAGCTTGAGGCAGTCGGCGAGGAGCCGTCCTTCGTCGAGCGTCCTCCCCGGCGCGACGTCGGCGAGGGAGTCGGCCACGATCAGGTAAGCCTCGAGGAACGAACGCAGCACGGTCGGCGCCATGAGCGGCCTGTACTCCTGCACGACCTTGCGGATCTGCGCGGGGTCTCCATCGGTGACGACCTCCTCCCAGATCGGGCAGTGCATCGCGATCTCTCGCGCCATGAGATCAGCGAACTGCTCGCGTCGCGGGAAGAAGAACTCGAACTTGAGAAGGTCTCGGAGCGCGTAGCCGGAGTCCCAGAAGTCGGCGATGGTGTCCTTGGAATCCTCGGCCCGTTCGGCCGTGGCGAGGAGAGCCAGCTCGCTGATGGCACCCCGGACGAAGAAATGGATGATCGTGTTCCGGTAATACGCGGCCGTCAGGTACTGGTCCGGGCCGATCCGGTAGACGGCCTCGTTCCCCTCGCTGTAGCAGTCGACCACATCATGTGTGATGAGGGCGTCGAGCGTCCCGACGAGCCCGGCCGGCGTGTCGCAGGCGCCGTCAGCGGTCGACGGAAGGTTGCGCTGCCCGATGTAGCTGAGGAAGTCTCCGAGAGCATCGAGGATCTCCTGGACGGAGAGCGCACGTCCTCCGGCGGCGAGCAACGCCAGCGTCACGAGGGACGTGGGGGTGATCGGGGTCACATTGTTGATGCCGACCATGACCTCGAACGCCACCTTCTGCAGGTCGAGCGTCGGTCCGTTCCCGCTCTCCGGCAGGAGCTCTGGTGCACCGAGCTGATCCCGCAGTGAGATCGGGTCGCCGAAGCCGATCGAGATCCTACCGAAGCGCTCGCGCAGGTCGCGCAGGTACTTGATCGCGAACTCGACGGACTCGGGCTTCTTCTCTGCACCGTGCGCCTCGGCCGTGTACGCCGACACGTCCTGGATCTGGTCGTAGCTGATCGACACCGGCACGAGATGGACGTCCTCGACCCGGCCCTCACGCCAGGCCTCTGCGACGTAGGAGAGGAGCCCATAGCGGGGTGGGAGGAGCTTTCCGGAACGGGAGCGTCCGCCTTCGATGTACCACTCGAGCGAAAAGCGCTTCTCGAGCAGATAGGCGATGTACTCACGCAGGACGAACTTGTAGACCTCGTCGTCCTTGAAGGACCGGCGGATGAAGAACATCCCGGCCTGGCGCAGGATCGGGCCGAGCGGGAAAAACCCGAGGTTGTCACCGCTCGCGACGTGGTTCGGGGGCAGGCCGCACTCGTGCATGACGAGGCGCAGCACGAGCGTGTCGATGTAGCTGCGGTGCGACGGCAAGTAGACGAGGGGATGGCGCTTCCCGAGCTCCCCGAGCTCGGCGAGCTTGGCCCTGTCGTACCTGATGTCACGGTCGTACGCCTGCGAGAACGCGAGGCGGCCGAGATCGGCGCTGATGTCTATCAGGTAGGGGCTGTGGCCGGCGGCGATCTCGCGCAGATCGGATTCCGCCTCGGTCATGACATCCGTCACCGGACGGCGGAGTTCGGTGGCGAGGCGGGCAATTCCCGCCCGGAAGGCGAGACGCTCCGTCATCTCCTCGCGCACGAGACGCGGGACCTTGTACCTGCTGCCGATCACCTGGCGCTCGGCGCGCTCGAGGGCCAGGGTCGCCTGGCGTGCCACGAACTGCGGGAAACCGGCGAGGTGGGCGTCGTCGGCGCCGACCTTCTCGCGCCAGCGATTCTTGAGCTCCGAGGCGCGGGCGGGCTCGCCGGTGATCACGTGCCACCGGTCCTGCCTGCCGGTCATCGTCAACCAGCGCTGCCAGGTCGGGCCGGGATCACGCGGGTTCCGGAACGTCAGGAGGTCGACGAGCCGCGCGGACCGCTCACCGTCGCGTTCGGCGGGGAGCCAGGCCACGCGCAGCGGGGCGAGCGCAGGGTCGTCACCGGCCGCGAGTCGCGTCTCGAGTGACATGTCCACTGCTTGGCGTGCTTCGGAGCGGTCCGACGGGATGTCGATCGTGGTGACGTCACAGTCCGGACTCGCGGGCCGGTTCGCGGTGATCCAGTCGTGCAGCAGTCGCCGCTCCACGGGCGTCTCGGCCTCGACGAGGAACACGATGTTGCCTTCGGTGTCCGGCCAGGACGACACTTCCCCCTCCATGCGCTGTCCCACGTCGGCCATGGGGCAGTGTACGCAACAGGGCGTGGCGGTGCGGCCCACCTGCTGGCACCCGCCAGGGCCGGTACGATCGGGAGATGGCCAGGTACGAGCAGTACACGCGTGATATCGATGCCGGTCCGTCCGGCCGCGAGATCGGCGCGTTCTTCGACTACGACCGAACGCTGATCTCGGAGTTCTCGGCGGAGTCGTTCTTCCGCGAGGTCGTGCGCACCGGACTCATGAAGCCGCGGGACGTCCCTCGGGCCGTGACCATGGTCGTGGGGTACCTCCTCGGCCAGCAGCCGTTCTCGTCCCTTGTCGAGATGAGCGCAGAGGTCGTCGCCGGAGAGGCCGTGGCCGACCTCGAGGAGATGGGTGACAAGCTGTTCCGCAAGCGCATCGCGGGCGAGATCTACCCGGAGGCCCGCGAGATCTTCCAGGCGCACAAGCGCAAGGGGCACACAACCGTCCTGCTCTCCTCAGCAACGCGCTACCAGGTGCAGGCAGTCGCACGCGACCTCGGCTTCGACGAGATGATCTGCAACGACTACGAGACGAAGGACGGCCGGTTCACCGGCCGGATGGTCGAGCCGGTCGTCTACGGCGACGGGAAGCTCCGTGCTGCCGAGGACCTCGCGGAGACAGGCGGCCTCGACCTGTCGAGGAGCTGGTTCTACACGGACGGCAGCGAGGATCTCCCGCTCCTCGAGGCGGTCGGGAACCCGCGTCCGTCGAACCCGGACCGGGACTTGCGCCGTGTTGCGGGTGAGCGTGGCTGGATCGTCTACGACTTCACGACTCGCGGAAGGCCTTCACCTGTCGAGATCGCGCGGTCTGCGGGTATCGTCGGGTCCTTCCTCGCATCCGTGGCGGTCGGCCTTCCCCTCGGGCTTCTGAACGGCTCCGACCGCCAGGGGATCAACATCGCGCTCGGGATGTTCGGCGATCTCGGGACCGCTCTTGCCGGGGTCGATCTCCGCGTGACCGGCGAGGAGCACCTCTGGGAGCACCGGCCGGCGGTGTTCATCTTCAACCACCAGAGCTACATGGACTCGATCATCATCGCGAAGCTCCTGCGCGAGAACCTGACCGGTGTCGCGAAGGCGGAGCTGAAGAGGAACCCGCTGATCGGGCCCATCTTCAGCTACGGTGGCATCGTCTTCATCCACCGGGCGGATCGCGAGCGTGCGATCAAGGAGCTCGAACCTGCAGTCGAGGCGCTCCGCAACGGCACGTCGATCGCCATAGCTCCGGAAGGGACACGGTCTGTGACACCTCGCCTCGGCCGGTTCAAGAAGGGGGCGTTCCACATAGCCATGCAGGCGCAGGTGCCGATCGTGCCGATCGTGTTCCGCAACACGCTCGATATTCTCCCCAAGGGACGGCTTCTCGTCCACCCCGCTCCCGTCGAGGTGACCGTCCTGCCTCCGGTCGAGACGCACGACTGGACCCACGAAGATCTGGACGCGCGCATCGACGGGATAAGGCGGGACTTCGAGGAGATCCTCCACGGCTGAGTGCGCGCGAGGCCGCTCTACTCGCCGTTCTCGGGCAGGGTCGTTGACGACGTCGTCGTGGTGGAGGTGGACGTCGTGGTCGTGCTCGTCGTGGTGGACGTCGTGGAAGTCGACTTGGTGGTCGTCGTCTTGGCCGACGTCGTCTCCGGTGCCGTGCTCTCCTCGGGAATCGTGATCGTCGTGGCCGTGTCTATCGGGGGTGTCTCCCCGTCTTCCCCCCCGGTCAGTGCCACCGCCATTGCGGCGACGAGGACGACGAGGACCAGCACCGCGAGTGTCGCCCAGGCCCAAGCAGGCAGACCGCCGGGAGGCTCATCGCCGGGTTCCATCCCGGCGTCGGCGGGCGGTCCGCCGGGTGACATCACCAGGGTGGCGCCGGGACCGGCAGCCGAGTAGTCCTCCTCGTCGGGCATGACGCCGGCAGCGCGGACGGCATCGATCCTGTCCGGGGCGCCGTCCCATCCCATCACTGCCGTGGCGTCGGGATCCATGACCGCAGTGGCGTCGGACGCCTCGCCGACACCCTCCGGGGTGTCCCCGTTGTCGGGCTGTTTGCCTTCGTCTTCGGAACGTGGGACATCGCCCCGGGTCTCGTCGGCCATCGGCGGAACCCTACATATCGCGGTCACGATCCGCCCGGCTCACGAGCCAGTCGGTGAGGCGGGTCCCCAGGCTGGGGGCGATCTCCGCGACGCGTGCCAGGGCATGTGTGCGCTTGTCGGAGAAGACCCTATGGCGTTCCTTCTCGACGGCGGCGAGGATCGCGTCGGCGACACGCTCCGGTGGAATCGGGCGCACCTTGCCCGAGATTGCTCGCAACTCCGGCATCTTGAGGGGTTCCTCTGCGGCGAGCAGTGGGGTGTCGACGTCTGCGGGGAAGACACACGCGACGTGGATCCCGTGGGGCGCCAGCTCCGTCCGCAGTGTCTCGCACAGCCCGCGCACGGCGTACTTGGTGGGCGTGTAGGCACTGTATCCGAAGACTCCGAAGAGGGCCGCGGCGGACGAGATGCAGACGATCGCGCCCCGGTGCCGTTCGATCATCGAGGGGACGACGGCGCGAACGGCCCACAGTGTCCCGAAGTAGTTCACCGCCATCTCGTTCTCGAACTCGGCGTCGTCCTCCGTATCGAAGTAGCGGGGTCGTCCGATTCCGGCGGAGGTCACGAGGACGTCCACCGGCCCGTTCGACCTCACCACGGCGTCGATCGCCGCAGTGAGTGCCGGCCTGTCCCTCACGTCCACCGCGACCGCCTCGAATCCGTTCGCACCTGACGGTGGGTTCGCCGCTAGAAGATCCATGTCGTCGTTGTCGACGGCGAGCACGGACACCCGGGCGCCACGGGCGGCAACCCGGCGCACGGTGGCGAGACCGATCCCGCTCGATCCCCCGGTGACGAGGACGTGAGCACCGGCCCAGTTCACGCGAACCTCACGAGCAGGATCGCTGACAGGACCAGAACGGCGGCGACTGTCGCCATGTTCGACAGCCCCTCACGTTCGCGTGCGAAGAGCCCGGTCCGCGCGAAGTACGCGGCGTCGAGGATGCCGAGGAAGGCTGACATGCCGGCGCTGAAGAGCCCAATCGATCCTCCCAACGGCTTCTCCAGCACCTGCAGTACCGCGCCCGTCACGAGCAGCACGGCCAACACGGAATCGGAGAACACGAAAGGAGCTTCGTGGTCGCTGTAACCCGCCGGGAGCCAGTCTTCGTCGTGGTCGGTCCTGAACCACGTGACCCAGAACACCCCGATGCCGGCAGCCGTGAGGACCTGGAGTCCGGCGACGATCCACACCGCGGGTTCGGAGCTCACTGCGAGGGCGAGGATCCCGGGCACGGCGTGGTCACGACCTCGTCAGGGGAGGCTGGATTCGACGCTTGCCGGTAGTGGGATCCCCTTCCCTTGTTGGGGGGTGAATGCCCCACCAAACCGGGCCGGGATGATGTCCCGTGCGTACACGTCGTCGACGCACTCGGCACGCTTGACCACCTCTGCGTTCCGGCCGGACACGAGGATGGTGGCCGGGCGGGGAAGGGCGTTGAAGTTCGATGCAGAGGATTCCTGGTACGCACCTGTTTCGAGGATCGCGATGACGTCACCGGGCGAGACCGCCGGCATGCGGGCGCCGAGCACGATCTGGTCCGCATAGCAGGAGTGGCCGACGAGGTCGGCGGTCATGTTCGCCGGGGCATCGACGTCGCTCGCGAGCACGAAGGGATGCCGGTTGTGCTCCAGGACCCCGCCCGCGAGGAAGAAGACGGTCGTGTCGGTGAGAACCCAGTTGTAGGGGAAGGGTGTTGTCTGGCGCTTGTGGACCTTGACACGCGTGAGGTGTATCCCAGTATTGCCGTAGAGCGAGCGCCCCGGTTCGGTCTGCAGCCTGACGCCCTCCGTGGGGACGCCCTGGCGGGCGAGCTCAGCGCGGAGGGTTCCCGTGATCGTTGCGGCGTAGTCCTCGATCGTCGGTGGAGCCTTCGGTTCACGATGGCCCGTGAGGACACCGAGGATCTTGCCCATCGCGTTGTTGTAAGTCTTCTCGCCGAGGCCGCGCAGGCCGACCATGAACGGGTAGCCGAGGGCGGTCAGGACGAACTCCGACCGCGGGAACTCCTTGTTGTGCGGATCCCGGGGGCTGGCCATACCCCCGCCGACGTCGATCTCCTGGGGTAGCCATCCGTTCCAGGCACGGCATAGGTCGCCGATCAATCGACCGAAGCGGGTCATGAGTCCCTCCCAGAACCAGAGGCTCTTGTGGTGGCGCCCGGCGTGGAAGTGCAGACCGACGAGCTCGACGTGCTCCATGCGGGAGACCCGGTGTCCCATCTCGACCAGGTACTCGGGTGGGATTCCGGACTTGTAGACCTGATGTCCGACGTCTATCGGCACGCTCATCTGGCTGAAGTCGGTTCGCCGCCAGAGGTTCGGCACGGCGGGCTTGACGCGGAAGCGGACTCGGGCCTGTGTGCCGAGGTCGGCAGCGATCTCCTCGATAAGATCGATCTCGAATACGTCCTCGACAGTGATCCTGACTCCGGCCTCGACGCAAGTGCGGAGATGCTCACGCGACTTGCCTCCCCCGTTGACCGAGACACGCTCGGGGTTCACACCTGTGCGCAACACACCTGTGAGCTCCTCGGGGGAGTAGATGTCGGCCCCGGCCCCCTCCTCGGAGAGGATGTGGCGGGTGGCAAGAGTCGTGTTCGCCTTCATCGCCGGCAGGATGTCGACCGGGCCGTCCGGCCAGCCTGCCGAGAATGCGGCGTGGAAGCGGCGATGGTTGTCCCGAAGCTGCGCTTCCGATGTGACGAATATCGGCGACCCGAAGCGATCGACCAGGTCGACCGTGTCGCACTCCTCGATGAAAAGTCGCCCACCCCGGACGGACAGGCAGTCTCCCGACTGGATCATCTCGTCTCCTTCCCTTCCCATATTCTGCCCGCAGCGACCTCGACAACGCTCGTCGGGCGACCCGACGATACGGACCGGTAGGCAGCCTCGACCGTAGCGTGGGCGAGAAGGGCGTCCCCGAAGCCTGGCGAGGCGGGCCTGCGCGACCTGACTGCCTCGACGAAGGCGCGTGCCGCGAGCTCGTTCCAGAACCACGGCCTCTCACCAAGACCGTCGTCGGCCAACTGGGTGTCGAGTATGTCCACCGGAGGGATGTCGACCGGGAGCTCCCCAGGACGTTGGAGGCGAAAGGAAAGCTCCGGTCCCTCGACGAGGACACCCCACGTGGTCTCGATGACCCCGTCCCGGCAGTGGATCTCGAGCCGGCTCGCCTCGCGGCCCATCACGCCGTGGAACACCGATACGACGGTTCCAGTAACGCCGGATTCGTGCTCCATGAGTACTGCGGCGGTGTCCTCGACCCCGAAGCCGAGGAGGTTGCGAGTCGCAGCCGCGACGGTCCCGACGGGCCCGAAAATCCACGCGAGGATGTCGATGCCGTGGATCGTGTGCTCGAGGAGCGTGCCACCACCCGCCTGTCGGGCATCGGAGCGCCAGTCGCTGCTGTACGGGTTGAGGTCCGTGGTCGGGAAGATCTCGTCGTCCCGGTACACGTACGCCATCGGAGGTCCGAGCTCACCCGAGAGGACGAGGCGGCGGGCCTCGCGCAGGAGTGCGTGGAAGCGCTGCTGGAAACCGACCTGGGAGATCACGGATGCCGACATCGCTGCTTCGCACACTTCCACCACCGTCGGGAAGTCCGGGGCGATCGGCTTCTCCGCGTAGAGGTGCTTCCCGGCGCCGAGAGCCGCCAGGTAGAGGTCGCGATGCAGGGCGGTCGGCGTGCAGACGTAGACCGCATCGACCTCGGGGTCTTCGAGGACGTCACTCGAATGGGCGTGGAGGCGCTCGAACGCCCAATTCTCGGCAACGCGTACGCGTGCCTCCGGTGAGGGGTCGGAGGCCGCCACCGGCCGGATGGGGACGCCGCCCGCGGCGATGCGAGCGAGTGACGCCGTGTGGATGAGGGCGATGTTCCCGCAGCCGATCAACCCGATACCCACATCTTCCATC
>QWHP01000497.1 GCA_021404985.1 Actinobacteria bacterium ATB1 | reverse complement strand
GATCTCCACGCTCACGCCGGACGTTCGCCAGAACGCCCGCAACCTCCTCGACACGGCACCTGTGGCAGCCATGCTCCTCTACACCGACCTCACCCCCCTCGTAGAGGCACTCGGCGCGACCGACCTCCCGATCCTGCCGATGTGGGGGCGTTTCGACCGTCTCGTCCCGGCGTGGACCGCAGAGGAGTTCTCCCGGATCACGGGAAGGCCGATGCACTGGGTGTGGGGCGGACACTCCTGGATGATCCCCAGGCCGGCGACGACGATCGACACCCTGACAGGTGACGACGTGGGACAAGTCTTCCTCAGGGCGATCGGAGATCGCTCCGGTCTCGAGTTCCCGACGGAAGAACTTGCAGGCTGAGGTGGCATTGCCTCGGATCTGAGGCCGTGCTGCGCCTAGCTTTGAGAGTTGACGCGAAGCTGCAGCCAGCAACCCGGCCGCGAGATTGGGAACACGTAACGTGAACGTCCCGAAACACACCTTCCGCAACAAACCTCCCGCGATGTCGATGCTCGGTGGCCGCATTCTGTGGGGTCGAGTGATCTTCTTCGGGACCACCTTGGCGCTCGTCTTCCTGCTGGGCTTGCTCGTCGGGATGAGCAGCGGGGACGGCATCGCTCCCGAGACGCACGAGAAGGCGGTCAAGGCAAAGACCGAAGCCGAACAGGAAGTCACGCAGCTCCAGGCCGAGCTCAAGCTCGCGAGCGAGAAGATCAACCAGCTCAACGCCCAGACCCAGGCGGGCAGCACGGGGGAGTCATCCGGGGTGTCGTCCGGACCGGACACCGAGCAGACCTACGAGACGAAGAAGGGGGACACCCTGTGGGGAATCGCGGCCAAGTTCTACGGGGACGGCAACAAGTGGATCGTGATCGCAGAGGCCAACGGGCTCACCAAGGACAGCCCGATCACTTCCGGCATGAAGCTCAAGATCCCACCCAAGTCGAGCGGAACCACCGACGACAGTTCGAACACCACACCCGGCAGCAGCGAGGACCAGACCACCTCGAACTCGACGTCCTCGGGGGGAAGCTCCTCGCAGAGGTCGAACTCGAACTGACAGACGAACACTCCCCACCGCACTCCTCGTCGTCCACTCCGGCACCATCGTGATTCCGCCGTCGCTCACCGACTCGACATACGTTCCCGAGGACTCTTCGATGTTCTTCTGGGACCGGCACGACTCCCGGGACACCTCCCCGGACGAGATCCTCCGTGTCCTGGGGCCTTCAGCGCGTCGCGCCACCTATGAGCTCCATCTTCCCGATCCGCTGAAGACCTCCGGCGCCGCAATGCCCGTGGAAGATGCCGCCGAGTGGCTCGCGCCGATGGCGCTCAGGAACCCGGCAGGACGTGGCTCCGTCGGGTTCTGGGCGGTTGCCTCACGCGTCGGGCTCGAGCTGGTTGCCCAGGGCAAGGTCCTCCCGGTCGCAGAGCGTGGTCGCAGTTCCGATGCGATCACCCTTCGCTGGATGCCGGCTCTCACCACGCCGGACGACAGAGTACGCCGCATGCACCTGGCGCGTTCGATGCCAGGTGCAGCCAGGGCAACCGAACCGGCGCGAAGCCCGGCGAGGGTCCTGGACGCGTTCTGGGACGCCCTCATCGATTCGCTCATGCGCCGGTCCTACACGTCGCTGCCCCGGACATACGGCTGGGAGGCCGACTTCGTCGACCACCTGGGCGGTGCGCCGGGGACCCAGTGGTACGTCGATCCGCCGAACGTGCGAGAAGGCCTACTCGAGTGGCTGACCACCCCTCCCGATCCGGAGACCTGGATCGGGACCGCAAGGCTCCTGGCACCGTCGGGCAGGGACGGCCGCTGGGTCCTCTCACTCGGCGCGGTCTCGGGAGAGGACTCCGAGATCGAGGTCGACGAAGCGGACATCGAGGAGTCCGGAGGTCCCTCCCAACGTGCCGCCCTGGAAGCCTCCCGTGCCCGGATATGCGAGATCCTGGGCGTGAGGGAAGTGCCGAGAACTCTGGACTTGGAGGCGGCAAGCTCGATCGCCGAGGCAACCCTGACGTCCCAGGGCGCGGACGTTGCCGACCGCGAGGGAGGCCCCCCTGAACTCCCGGGGGAGACACTCATCCTCCTTCCCCCTGAGATCCAATCCCGTGGACGGGCCGGAATCCATGCACGCCTCCGCGCAGACCAGGGGA
>QWHP01000496.1 GCA_021404985.1 Actinobacteria bacterium ATB1 | reverse complement strand
CGCCGCCGCCGGGTCAGGCCGGGGGGTATCCGCCGCCGCCGCCGGGTCAGGCCGGGGGGTATCCGCCGCCGCCGGGTCAGGCCGGGGGGTATCCGCCGCCGCCGCCGGGTCAGGCCGGGGGGTATCCGCCGCCGCCGCCGGCTCAGATGACGGGAGCATATCCCGCGGGGGGAATGGCCAGCGGCCCGCCACCCCCGGTCATGGGCCCGGTCGGACCCAAGACGTCCGGGATGGCGATCGCCGGACTCGTGCTCGGCATCGCGTCCATCCCCCTCGCCGTCTGCTGCTGGCCGATCGGGATCATCCTGGGGATCCTGGGTGTCGTCTTCGGCTTCCTCGGCCGGAGCCAGATCTCCAAGGAGCCGGCTCTCTACACCGGTGGTGGGATGGCGCTCGGCGGGCTCATCTGCGGCTTCATAGGCGTGGGGCTCGGGATCATCATCATCATCGCCTGGATTGCCGGGTTCGCCGACTGGACCTACGACTTCGAGACCTTCGACTCCACCCTCGGTGGGTTACGCTGGACGTGATGGCTCTCGCGCACACACATGCCGACAACGAGATCTGCGAGCACCGGGTCCGCCGGGATCCGGGAGCCCTTGCACTCCTCCTCACGGGCGGCCTGTTCTTCCTCGCCCCGTGCGCATATGCCGCGATCGGAGGTCCTTTCCTGGGAGGTCCGATCCTGTGTGGGATGCGCAACTTCTTCGGGATCCCGTGTCCTCTGTGCGGCATGACGACGAGCTTCACCTTCTCGGCGCGAGGTCAGGTCGACGACGCGTTCCGAGCGGCTCCGCTCGGCCCTCTCCTCTGGCTCCTGGCCTTGGCGGCCGCGGTCTACGGTGCTTTCCTGCTTCGCAGCCAAAGGCCGTTGGAGCTCACGGCGCTGCCCCGGCCCGTGCATACGGTGCTCGTCCGCTGGTGGGTCTGGCTTCCTGCCCTAATCGTGTTCGCTTGGATCTGGCAGGTCTTGCGCATCAACGTCTGGGGTTGGTACGTCTGAAGCGGCCCTGCCGGCGTCCGTCCCGTGGCTGGCGATCTGCTCCGAAAGACGCTGGAGGGCTCCCCCCAGCTCGCGCAGGCTGACGGCGACGGCGTCCTCTATCTCCCGCGTGAGTTCGCGGGGCCGTTCGCTCGCCGTGGCCCGGGACGTCACCTCGTCGAAGGTCTCTCGTGCGGCGCGCAGGGAGCGTTCGATCGTGTTGCTCACCTCACCCATCCGGTCCCGTCGCTCTTCGGTGTCCACCGGAGTCTCGGACTGCGAATCCTCGGCCGCGTACGCCGCCTTGTAGATGTCGGTGATGCGCGACCCGATGCCGACGACGTCTTCGAAGACGGCCTCCCAAGCCTTGGCGATCGACTCGAATCCCTTTTCGTCGCTCACAACGTGCCTCCGATCTTGACCGACTCACGCTACCACCCCGGGTAGGATCCGCTTGTCCGTTCCGGGGTGGTGTAATGGCAGCACGCGGGGTTTTGGTCCCCAAGGTCAGGGTTCGAGTCCTTGCCCCGGAGCTACTCCAGGCGACAGAGGTCAGGAGACGTGTCCAAACCACTCGTCAGCATCGTCCTGGCAGCCGGCCAGGGCACACGCATGAGATCGGCATTGCCCAAGGTCCTGCACCGTGTCTGTGGCCGGCCAATGCTGGACTGGGTCGTCCGCGCGTCCGCAGCCGCGGGCGCCGGCGAGATACTCGTGGTCGTCGGGCACGGATCGGAGGATGTCGAGGCGGAGCTCGCCGCCCTGGAGCTGGAGGTGCCCGTTCGTCCGGTCCACCAGGACGAGCAACGGGGCACGGGTGACGCGGCACGGGTCGCGCTCGAACAGCTCGACCCCGCAGATCGTGACCTCCTGGTGCTCCCCGGGGACATGCCGCTCGTCACAGCGTCGACCCTGAGGCGGATGGTCGAGATCCACAACAAGGACGACACAGCCGTCACCCTGCTCACAGCGCGTGTCGTCGACCCTGCCGGATACGGGCGCGTCGTTCGTCACATGGGCGGAGAGGTCGTTCGCATCGTGGAGGACGTCGACTGCAGCGAGGAACAGGCGGGCATCGACGAGGTCGCCGTCAGCACCTACGTCTTCGACGAGGAGCGCCTGCGCTCGGTCATTCATGATCTGCGGCCCGACAACTCCCAGGGAGAGCTCTACCTGCCCGACGCCG
>QWHP01000495.1 GCA_021404985.1 Actinobacteria bacterium ATB1 | reverse complement strand
GCGCCCGGCCGAGACAGCCCTGATCGTGGCGGGGGCAATCCTCGGCACTGCCCTGATCACGGGGAGCTTCCTCACCTCCGACAGCCTGACATCGTCCTTCACAGCGCTCGTCTACGAGACGTTGGGAGAGATCGACCAGCAGGTCCAGCTCACTTCCGACAGCGCGAAGCGGCGCGTTGAGACCAGGCTGGACGAGCTTCGCAGCCTCGAGCGCGTCGACGGCGTCATCCTCACGGAGGCAGCGGACGGAACGACTCGCTCGAGTGCGAACCCGGGCCTGACAGTCCCCGATTCGTCCCTCTACGCCGTGGACGTCTCGCAGGCAGCGGAATTCGGCGAAACGGACCAAACACTGGCCGGCCAGGCCCTCTCCGGTGACGAGGCAGTGGTCGGTCGCAAGCTGGCCGACGAGCTCGAACTCGAGCCCGACGACCGCTTCGACGTGCTCGTGTACGGGACGGTCTCGACCTATCGCGTCCAGCGGATCATCGAGGGAGACGGCTTCGGGGAGCTGAACTCCGGCCGAAGCGTCTATCTCCCGGAAGGCACACTCGGCAGGCTGGCCGAGGCGGGGGGCGCTCCTGTCCAGCCGACCACACAGCTCTGGATCTCCAACGTCGGTGATGCCCAGACGGGTGTGACGTGGACCTTCGTCGTGGACAGCGACGTGACGTCTGTTCTCGGCACGTCCGGCGTCGAGGTCTTCGACCTGAAGCGCATCGGCCTCGACCAGGCACAGCGGGGAGCGGACTCCATCAGCCAGCTCTTCCTCGTCATCGGCTCCTTCGCCGTGATCTCGGGCATCCTGTTGCTGGTCAACATCTTCGTGATGCTCGCAACGGAGCGCAGATCCCAACTCGGCATGATGCGCTCCGTGGGGATGCGCCGGGCCGACCTGGTCCGCGGCTTCGTGCTCGAGGGCGGGTACTACGCGGGTGCCGCCGCCCTTCTCGGAGTCCTCGCGGGCATCGGTGTGGGTGCCGCGATAATCAAGATCGCGTCCGGCATCTTCTCCCAGGGCTCGGCTTTCGGGGAGAGGGACATATCCGTCGAGCTGGTCCTCGAGGGGCGAAGCCTCCTCGCCGGGATGCTCGTGGGCTTTGCCATCTCGATCGTCACGATCACCCTCACGAGCTTCCGGATCAGCCGCATCAATATCATCGCCGCCATTCGCGACCTCGAAGTGACACGCGACGGCCAGGCACGTCTGCGCACCCTCATGCTCGGGAGCCTGGCCGTCGTGTTCGGGGCAATGCTCACGATGTCGGGAATCACGAGTGAGAACGCAGCGACCGCCTTGATCGGTCCGGCCCTGATCGCCGTAGGTCTGTACCCCCTGCTCGCACGTTTCATCCCGAGGCGTCCTCTGGCGTCGATCCTGAGCGGGGCGCTCCTCCTCTGGGGAGTGAGTCTGCCGATGGTCATCACCGATCTGTTCCGCCGGGCAGACAACCCGTTCGTCTTCGTGATCCACGGGATCGTGACGACCTTCGCGGCCGTGGTCCTGTTGAGTCAGAACCAAGAGATCCTCTCCAACGGCGTCCGCATGCTCGCGCGCAGCAGTCCGCGCCGGGGTCTTGCAGCGCGACTGGCGACCACGTACCCGGTCGCGAAGCGTTTCCGAACCGCAATGACGCTGATCATGTACGCCCTGATCGTCTTCACACTCGTCATGATCACCACGATCAGCCATGTCAACCAGCTCAACACGGATGGGTATGTGAGGGCGGAGTCGAGCGGCTACGACGTTCTCGTGCGCACCAACCAGGCGACGCCCGCGACCGAACGCGACCTCGTCCGCATACCGGGGGTCGAATCCGCGGTCGGGATCCAGACCTCCCCCGTGAAGCTGTCAGAGACCGGCACCGAGACCGAGGACTTCACGAACGTCTACGGGCTCCAACAGCAGCTCGCCGATTCCGTGAGGATCCCCCTCGACGAGTGGGACGAGAGCTACGCCTCGCGGGGCGAGGTCCTCGATGCGGTGATGGCTGACGGCGGTCTCGTGATCCTGTCACAGGACATGCGGGCAGGCGGACAGGGGCCGCCGGGAGACTTTCAGGCGAGCCTCGGGCAGACGAGCACGTTGAGCACGTGCTCGCCGCTGGGCTTGCCGCTCTGGAGCGCCAGTTCGAGGCGTACGGGCTGACAACCTGGCTCGTCCAGACCGACGCCGACGCCGGGATCCGGACCGTCGCGGGAACCCTCGAGGCGGCGAACACCGAGATCGGTCTGCGCGCTGACGGCTTCGAGGCTCTGATCAGCGACATCCTGCGGCTGAACAACCAGTTCTTCGGTCTCATGCAGGGCTATCTGGCTCTGGGGCTGATCGTCGGTATCGTTGGACTCGGCGTCGTGATGATCCGTTCGGTCCGTGAGCGGCGTCGTGCCATCGGCGTCCTGCGAGCTCTGGGGTTCGGGTCGGGGACCGTTCGTCGCGCATTCATGGGTGAGGCAGGGCTCGTGGCAGTCGAGGGCATCACGGTTGGCGTGCTACTCGGTGTCATAACCGCCCGCAACCTCCTGACTTCGTCGATAGCCGAGAGCTTCGACGTGCCCTTCGCCGTGCCGTGGAACACGATTGCCTTGCTCGGCTCGATAGCTCTGGTCTTCAGCCTCGTCGTGGCGGCGTTCCCGGCACGCGCCGCGTCCCGTATTCGTCCGGCGGTGGCACTCAGGATTGCAGACTGATGAGCGACCTACTCGGAGGAACCCGCGATCCGTCTCCCGGCGTGAGAGCATCGGAGGGGCGAGACGACCCGAGGAAAGACCGGGCAGGCAATCTCCTCTGGCTGGACATGGAGATGACGGGCCTCGATCCCGAGGTGTGTGTGATCCTCGAGGTGGCTGCGATCGCAACCGATCCGGAGCTCCATCCCCTCGGGGTCTTCGACGAAGTGGTCAGACAGCCGGACGAAGCCCTGGCAGGGATGGACGACTGGAACACCAAGACCCACACTGCGAGTGGCCTCGTTGCGCGGGTACCGGGCGGAAAAGAGCTCGAGGGGGTCGAGACGGATCTGCTCGGATTCGTCGACGCCCACTTCGATCGGAAGAGTCCGATCGTCCTCTGTGGCAACTCGATCGGACAGGACCGCAAGTTCATCGACCGGTACATGCCGCGACTCGCGGAGAGGCTCCACTACAGGATGATAGACGTCTCCTCCTTCAAGGAGATGCTCGGCCGGCGGTTCGGTGTCGAGTTCAAGAAGGCGCAGCGACATCGTGCCTTGGACGACATCAAGGAGTCCATCGCCGAGATGGACCACTACCTCGAGACGTTCCGGCGCGGCCTTCCCCCAGAAACTTCGAATCCTGATCGTTAGCGGTCCGTCGCTGAAATAGCAAGGTGGGCTATGGTAGGGCATGCCTGTGATCACTGCTTCCCCCTTGAAGGTGACCCGCAAGCAGCGCAAGGAGCT
>QWHP01000494.1 GCA_021404985.1 Actinobacteria bacterium ATB1 | reverse complement strand
AGCTCCGCGGCGGTGATCGCGCCGAAGATCCCTTCGGATCCGATCACCAGGGCGTTCCAGTCGGGCCCCACCGGCGGCCGAGGGCCCAAGAACTGGCGACGGATCTTCCCGGGGGTGACCACCTCCATGCCGAAGGTCATGTCCTCGATCTTCCCGTACCTGTTCGAGAACTGGCCTGCTCCCCGGCACGCGATCCACCCGCCCACGGTCGCAAGGTCGAAGGACTGCGGGAAGTGGCCGACGGTCATGCCGTGGGAGGAGAGCTCGTCCTCCAGCGCAGGCCCGAACACCCCTGCCTCCACGTGGACCACGAGGTCGGTGGTGTCGACCTCGACGATCCGGTCGAGACGGCGGAGGTCGAGGCTGATCCCACCGCATACCGGCAGGGAACCGCCACACACGCCCGACCGTCCGGCGAACGGTGTGACCGGGATCCGGGCCTCGTCAGCGATGGACAGCACGGCGGACACCTCGTCCGTCGAGCCCGGCCGGGCCACCACTGCCGGGATGCTCGGCTGGTCCCCGTCGTTCTGCCACACGATGGCGAGAGGCCACCAGTCGACCCCGGCTTCCGACAGCGCATCCTCGTCCGAGGTGACGTTCTCGCGGCCGAGCGCGTCGACGAGCCGGGTCCGGACGCTGTCGGGGACCTCGCGGACCGCATCGGGCATTGACAAACGGATCTGCATGGCTGCTCCAGTCCCTTCGCTGAGCCGTCACTGCGTGACGGACGTGACGCCCTCTGCTCGGAGCGTCGCCTCGACGCGTGCCCTGTAGGCGGCGCGCTCTTCGCCGCGACGCTCCGGGCTCCAGCCGAGGTCCTCTCCCATGAGGTCGACGACGTCGTCCAAGGCCGTCAACCCTCTGGAACGATCCTCGAGGGAGAGGCGGACTCGGCGTTCGAGGAGGTCCGCGGTGGTGAGCGCGAGCTCGGAGCGGACTGCATGCACGACCTCGGCCCGCAGATAGGGGAGCTCGGGGACAAGTCGCCGCCCGAGCTCAGGTCGTTCGCGGACGATCTCGGAGACCGCTCGGGCGAGCATTCCGTGTCGCCTCTCGAGACTGCGTTCCACGTCGGCGCCGAAGAGTCGGTCCGGACCGTCGAGGGGACGGCCCGGCTCGTAGCCCACGGCTCCGTCCAGGGGCAGGTTTCTCGTGAGGGACTTTCCTGCATCGAGCCCCCTCCGCTCGATCAGCACGTCGACCGTTTCCTCGGCCATGAGCCGGTATGTCGTCAGCTTTCCCCCCGTCACCGTGACCATGCCGGGCGCTCCGTGGATGATCGCATGCTGTCGGGACAGATCGGCTGTGCGCCCCGAACCGGCACCGGACACCAGGGGGCGCAGACCTGCCCAGGTGGAGACGACATCTTCGTGGCCGACCGGCTCCTGCAACCAAGTGTTCAGCGCATCCAGGATGTAGTCGATGTCCTCGGGTGTCGCCTGGGGGTCATCGAGCGGGCCGTCGTAGTCGGTGTCGGTCGTCCCCACCCAGGCGACTTCCCCCCATGGCACGACGAAGATCGAGCGCTTGTCCTTCGGCACGGGCAGGATGACGGCGCGTCTGTTGCGGAACCTTGCTAGGGGCATCACCAGATGGATGCCCTTGGCCGGCCTGAGGGTCCTGAGATCCACCCCCTCCTCGAGACTGCGCACCTCGTCTGCCCACACTCCGCCGGCGTTGACGATGCTTCGGGTCCGGATCGTGAAGCCGGCCTCGCCCTCGAGCCTGTCCGTCACGTCGAGTCCGGTGACTTCGCCGGCGGCGTTCTTCGTGATCGACTCCGCTCCCACGTGGGTCGCGACGTCGGCCCCGTACAGGGATGCCGTGCGTGCGACCGTCATCGTGAGGCGCGCGTCGTCCGTCTGGGCATCCGGATAGAAGAAGCCCTTCACGAGCCCCTTGCCCTTCAGGGTCGGCATCTCGTCCAGGACGGTCTCGGAGCGGATGGGCTTGTGCAGCTTTCCGATCCTGAAGCCGCCCGTCAGGTCGTAGAGCCACAGCCCGGTGTTGATCGCCTTCGCGTAACTGCGCTTCCCCCAGACCGGAATCATGAAGTCGAGCTGGGAGACGATGTGGGGCGCGTTCCGGAGGAGACGTTGACGTTCGGCGAGAGCCTCGTAGACGAGCTTGAACTCGCCGGACTGCAGGTAACGAACACCGCCGTGGACTAGCTTCGAGG
>QWHP01000493.1 GCA_021404985.1 Actinobacteria bacterium ATB1 | reverse complement strand
CGACCCGGTCTGGGTGCGGGCCGAAGCAGGATCGTTCAGGCCCGTTGAGGCCGCTCTCTGACTGCGGCCTAGAGTCACGCGGGTGCACGATCGAGACGGACGTCGGGACCTGGTGGCGCGAGACAAGGCGGTCCTCTGGCATCCCTTCACCCAGATGCAGGACTGGGTGCGGGACGTGCCGGGACCTCCCCTCTGCATCGTCGCGGGAGACGGCAACTGGCTCGTCGATGTCGACGGGAATCGCTACCTGGACGGTGTCGCAAGCCTCTGGTGCAACACACACGGCCACCGCCATCCGTCGATCGACTCCGCGATTCGTGACCAGCTCGACCGCATCGCCCACACGACGCTCCTCGGGCTCACGCATCCCAAGGCGATCGAGGCGGCCGAGGCGATCGTGGACCTGCTTCCCACCGGACTCGAACGGGTCTTCTTCTCCGAGAACGGCGCCTCGGCCGTCGAGGTCGCGCTGAAGATGGCGCTCCGCTACTGGCAGCTCGAGGGGGAGCCCGACCGAACCACTTTCGTCTCGCTCGAGGACGCCTACCACGGCGACACCATCGGTGCGGTCTCCGTCGGTGGCATCGACCTGTTCCACGAGGCGTTCGGCCCACTGCTCTTTCCTGGCGTTCACGCCCCCACGGCCAGACGGCGTCCCGACGGATCCAAGCCGAGCCTCGACGAGCTCCTCTCGGGCATGGAGGCGGCATTGCGGGCAACGTCAGGCCGTGTCGCGGCCGTCGTCATCGAACCTCTCGTCCAGGGCGCGGCGGGAATGCAGTGCTTCCCGGACGGGTACGTGCGCGGAGTGCGGAACCTCTGTGACGACGAGGGCACGTTGCTCATCTGTGACGAGGTCGCCACCGGCTTCGGGCGCACCGGGAAGATGTTCGCTGTCGAACACGACGGCGTGGCGCCCGACATCATCGTTCTGGGGAAAGGGATCACGGGCGGCTACCTGCCGATGTCCGCCACGGTCACGACCGGCGGCGTGTACGACGCATTCCTGGGCCTCACCGAGGAGGGGCGCCATCTCTTCCACGGGCACACTTACTCGGGCAATCCGCTCGCAGCCGCTGCGTGCGTCGCAACGATCGAGGTGTTCGAGACCGAGCGCACACTCGAGCAGATGGCCGTCAACGACCACGTGCTCGCAGCCCACCTCGAGAAGATCTCCCACCTCGGCCCCGTCGTCGACGTGCGCCGGCGCGGGTACATGGTCGGAATCGAACTCGACCCCGACACCGTGGCGACTCCCCTGCCCGCCCGTGCCGTCTGCCAGGCAGTCCGGCTCGACGGGGTCGTCCTGCGGAATCTCGGGGACGTGGTGGTGTGGATGCCGCCACTCTCGATCACGTCGGACGAGATCGACCTCCTCGGCTCCGCGACGGCGAAGGCGATCGGCGCCCTGCGGTGAGAGAGTCACTCGTCGCCGAGTGCCGTGCAGTCCTCGAGGACCTCGACAGGAGGGACCTCCTCCGGACGGTTGTCGACATCGAGACTCCGTCGAGATCCCGTATCCGGATCGGCGGACGCGAGCTCGTGCTCATGTGCTCCAACGACTATCTCGGGCTCGCCTCGGACCCACGCCTCGCCAAGGCCGCGCAGGACGCCGCCGACCGGTGGGGCACAGGATCCGGTGCATCCCGACTCGTGTCCGGCGCCACGCCCCTGCATGCGCAACTCGAAGCTCGGCTTGCCGCCCTCGAGGGGACGGAGGATTGCGTCCTCTTCAGCAGCGGTTACCTGGCGAACATGGGGGTCATCTCTGCCCTTGTGGGACCCGGGGACCTGATCGTGTCCGACGAGTTGAACCACGCCTCGATCATCGACGGCTGCCGTCTTTCGCGGGCAGATGTGAAGATCTATCCGCATTCCGACGCCGGCGCAGCCGCTTCCGTGATGCGCCGGGCCAGGGCGGAGGGTGGAAGCAGACGCATCCTCGTCGCGACCGACTCCGTATTCTCCATGGACGGTGATGTCGCCCCACTCCCCGATCTCGTGGCCCTGTGCGACGAGTTCGATGCCTGGTTGATGGTCGACGAAGCGCACGCCACCGGCCTTTTCGACGGCGGCCACGGGGCCGCACACGCGCTCGGTGTCGCAGGTGGAGTCGACGTCGTGGTCGGGACGTGCTCCAAGGCGCTCGGATCACTCGGCGGCTTCGTCGCCTCCTCGACTGAGGTGT
>QWHP01000492.1 GCA_021404985.1 Actinobacteria bacterium ATB1 | reverse complement strand
GATCGGGCCATCCGATGTCGAGCCCAGCCGTCTCGAACGTGCGCCGGCACGCGATCCCGTAGCGGTCGAGGAGCGTGTCGACGGCCAGAGGCGCATCCGGGCCTTCGGTCTCGCCGGGGAGAGGGCTGCGTGCGTACCACCTTCCCGGGAGGCCGGGGGCGCTGTCCGCCCCGTTCCGGCGCGAGATTCGGAACGCGGCGCGCGACGCGAGGCGCCCCTCACGCGCCATCTCGCGCGCTGCGCGCAGGCCCGCGAGGCTGTCTGATGCCACCGCCCCGGACCACACGAGGCGGACCAGCGTACGCCCGATGTCGTCCACGTCGCCGGTGGGAACCGTGGGATGGCCGGTGAGGTCGGAGGCAAACCATGCCCCTCCCGCACGAAGGACGTCGAGAATCGCATTCGCCAGGGGATCGGACGGCGCCATGGCGGGGCGGGCGTTCATTGCCGCCCTCCCACGTCGGGGAGCGACAGCCACGAGGCCGTGCCCGGTACCGAACCATGTCCAGTCACCGCCGGCGCAGACGGCATCGAGTGCAGGCGGTGTGTACTCCGGCACCCGTGCAGGCAACAGGCCGTCCTCCCACGCGCCAAGCGGGAATGCGGAGCCGCTCAGGGATCCCAGGGCTGCCTCGAGCGTCGTGGAGTGATCGAGGTGGAGGGACTGTAGGAAGGAGGCGTACTTCTCGGCGGATACCGGACGCACCGCTGCCCTCGCACGGGCAAGTGACAAGCGGTGGAGTCGCTGGAGTACATCGGGCCGGCACCATTCCCGTCCCTGCCCTCCCGCGAGGTAGTGGCCGGACACGAGTCGCCCCGACCGCTCCTGAACGGAAAGGAGGGATCGCGCCGCCTCGGCATCGAGCCCGTAGCGGCCGGCCAGGCTCTCGGCGGACACGGGTCCGGCCCACTCGGTATGTCTCAAGAGGAGGTGCTCCAACGTCCGATCCGCATCGGCCGTGGCAACCCAGCGGCCGGTGCGTGAGTGGCGGACGATCCGCCCGTCCGTGGCGAGACGGCGCAACGCGTGAAGGGTCGCCTCCCTGTCAGTCGACCGCGCGAGGATCTCTTCCTCGGCGAGGTCACCGAGGTCAGTGAGCAGGGCGAGAAGGTCCACGTCCGAGAGGGATGCGGGACTTGAGCGCCCGAGCTCGGCGCGGACCTCGTCGATCACCTCGGGGTCGAGCAGGTCGCGCAGCTCCTCGACACGCAAGACCTCTGCGAGGAGGTCGCGGTCGAGCGCCAGGTAGGCGGCCCGGCACTCGCCGCGGGGCGCATCGCCGTCCTCGGCGAAGGCCTTGAGGAACATGTAGTCCAGGTTCGAGGCGAATGGGGACGGGGCCTTCGACGCAAGGACCGGTCGCTTTATCTCGCCTGCCTCGATGCCGCGCAGGACCGCGCGAAGCCCCTCGACGTCCCACATCTCCTGGTAGCACTCGCGGACCGCTTCCTGGACGACGGGGAACCCCTCCTTGCGGCGGACCACGGACAGGAGATCGGCGGCCCGTTGCCTCTGCAGCCAGAGCGGGGTCCGTCGCGTCGGGGAGCCCTTCGGGAGTAGGAGAGCACGCTGCGCGCTCTCCCTGAAGCGCCATGCGTACATGGGCGCGTCGGCGAGCTCGCCGATCAGGAGCTCGTGGACGGATCCCGCATCGACGGCGTCGAGGAAGCCGAGATCGGGATCACCTTCGAACTCGGGAAGCCTGATGATGACGCCGTCGCTCGTCCAAGTCACCTGGGGGTCGAGGTTCCCGAAGCGATCCCGGATCCGAGGCTTCACTGCGTGGGCCCAGGCTCCGTTGACCTGAAAGCCGAAGAGGGAGTGGATGACGATCCGGAGGTCGCCGATCTCGTCGTGATACCACTCCACGGGAACCGCACGGTCGGAGGGCACGATGCCGAGGGCCTCGCGCTGCGCGGCGACGTAGGCGATCATGGCGTCCGCCGCTTCGGTGTCGAGCGCGCAGCTCCCCGTGAGCTCTGAGCGGAGTGCCTCAGGGTCGCCGAGGCCGTCCTCGACAGCCCTGGCCAGGCGTGCGACACGGCGGCCGAGGTGGGTGCTCCGGCCGCGTTTCTCGCCGTTCCAGAACGCCACCATCCCAGGTTCCCCGGGCGCCGGGACCACGAAGACGTTCGAGTGGTCGAAGCGGGTGGCCCGCCACGTGGAGGCGCCGAGGATGAAGGGCCAGC
>QWHP01000491.1 GCA_021404985.1 Actinobacteria bacterium ATB1 | reverse complement strand
GCCGGAGTTGCTATTTCTACGACGGACCACTAGTGCCGGCCGGGGATCGCAGCAAGTCCGCGCCGGGGCCGGACATGAGAGAGCCGGAGCCCGAAGGCTCCGGCTCTCTCATGTGACTGTCAGATCAGCCGGTTATCAGCAACCGGTGACCACGCCACCGTCGGAGTACCAGCCGAATGCGGTCATCTGAGCGGAAGCGGTGCCCAGCGTACCGGAGGGCGGCGTGTACTGGACGGTGATGAACGAGCCGTCGAACGCAGGCTGCCCCGGAGGCGCTGCCGGCGCCACCGGCGTACCAACGACGTGTGCCGAAACGTCCGGAGCGGACTTGATCAGCTTGATGCCCGCGTTGTACGCACCCTCGGTCGTGAGTGCTGCCACGTCGTTCGTCAAGTGGTTGAGCAAGTTGGTCGCCTGCGCCGCCGTGAGGTTCACTGCAACGGTACCTGGCGTGGCGTCAGCAGCGTTACCCGGCGCACCGGAGAAGCCAGGATACGAACCCATGCGGGCGTTGTAGGCCTCGAGGGCGACCTGAACGGTCTTCTCCTGTGCCCTGCACGCCGCGACGGAGCCGCTGCTGCGAAGCCCACCGACGGAGAACACGACGACCGCCGTCAGGATCCCGAGGATCACGATGACGATCAGGAGCTCGACGAGGGTGAAACCCGACTCGCTCCGAATCTGGCGGGCCTCTTCATCCCGCACGTGCGTGTCAGTCATTTGACAGATTCCTCCCTTAGCCCCAAGGGGAACCTCCCCCCAGGAGATGATGGATGCCTGACAGATTCGGGGTGCCGGTCCGGTTTCCTTGCGAGGGCCTGACGGAAATCCTGTGAGATCTCTGAGAATCCCCGAAAGTGGGACAGCGGTCGCCGCGACTTCCGGCCGGAGGTGCCCGATGCTGCGCTATTCCGTCGGGTTGCCTCGGATCCAACGGTCGATACGTGCGGTGTTGTCCGTCAAGGTCGAGACGTCGGCAACGAAGTCCGGGTCCTGCATGCGTGGGAAGTTGAGGGCCAGCAGTGGTGGCGGGTAGACCGGACTCGGAAATGTGTCACCCGGAAACACGGTCGTATCATCGAAGAGATAGTCGGTGTCCGGGATGGCATCCGGGGGATTGGGGTCCAGAGGATCGATCACCTGCGACTCGACAGGGCAGTCGAGGTCGCCCACCGAGATCGCGTTGTTCGCCAGATACGTGGATGACACCCCGACGCGGCCATGAGGGGAGTAGACGATCCCGTCGAGGGAGAGCGCTCCGCCGTGAAGCGTGTTGCGCGCAGCGTGCAGCGACCAGCCGGCAGACTCGTAGACGGGATCAGTCGGTGGGTTGCCGTTGAGTTCCAGCGGGTTGTTCCAGAAGGCAAGTGGGAACGGGAGCTGGAAGAGGGCAACGTCACGTGTGATGCTGCCCGGGGCAAAGCCGCTCGAGGGATCCCCCCCGAAGCTCTGGTCGGTTCCTGTCGAGGTGGCGGCGAGAGTCGGTGCGAGACCAGGACCCACGACACCGGCGGGGTCGTCCACCTGCTCCTGAGTAAGCGCGCACAGGATCACGTCGGCGGGCGGGTTGACCTGATCCGCTCCCTGATGGAGACCCTTGCCGGGCGCGAAGACGAGCATCGTCCCTGGCTGGTCCTCCTGGCACGTGTTGGGGTCCCACTCGGTCGGGTTTCCGCCATCGGGGTTCGGGGTCCCGGCTATCAGCGGAGCGTGAAAAGTCTTCTTGATCGGCGGATGGATTGGCATGCCGTTCAACGGACCGCTGCAGCACCAGTAGTCCTTACCCGAGAGGTAGTCGACGTATCCGTAGAGGAAGCCGACGACCCACTGGCAGAGTCCGATCGAGCCCGTCTGCAGCGTGCACTCGTTCAAGAACGGACCCTGCAAGTAGTAGATGACCTTGTCCTCGTATGCGGCCGCGTCCACAGCGAGATTGTCAGCGAAGTAGTAGACACCCGGCTCGAACACGTTCGCACGGATGTGTATGCGTGCGTGAGGGCCATACCACTGCTTTGAGTTGAAGCAGATGAAGAGCCACATGAAGCCCTTGCCTCCCGGGCAGAGGACGTTGATCGGATCGAGCCCAAGATCCTGTTCCCAGCTACCGGGGACGTCGACGGCGCCGTCGTCCTCCCAGTCGATGCCGAACCAGTCCTGCCATGCGTACAGGAACGATCTCAGGTCCGATGACTGTCCTGGCGTTCCGTTGCCGTCGGGAACTCCGTTGAGATCGGTGTCCTCGGGAATGCCGTCGAGGTCAGCATCCGGCCCGTCGACGTCGATGTAGGAGTAATTGCCGGGCTTCCAGCGGCGAACACAGTCCCAGATCGGAGTCGTGTTTGCTTGGAACCCGGCGATACGGTGGTTCTTGTTGAGGTCGGCCGGCGACACGTCGTTGACCCTCAGGCTCGATTCGGGGGCCGAGACGAGTCTGCACGTGGACTTGTCGATGCGAGGCAGGTCTACAGGTGGATCGAGACCTGTTGCCGAGTCCGCGATGTTCTGGGGCATCTTGAACGGTGCCGAGGGATCGCCGGTCACGTAGTCGGTGCTCCACTGGAGCTGTGTCGGATCGTAGGGATCCCAGGACCGGTAAGGCTCGGTCGAGATTCCGGGCCAGACGTTCTCGAGCTCTGAGGTCGCGTCGGAGGCCGGATCGTTGAGATTGACGTGGGTCTCGTTTCCACCGGCGTCGAGGCGGCGTGCCTGGATCCCGATGGGCGCATCGCCCTGGGGCAGGCCGGTGTTCGGGTCGTACGTCGGGTCCCAGGGCAGGCTGCGGTTCACTATCGGTGGGTACGACCCGGGGGTGACGACCTGCGGGTAGCTCGTGTCGTCGGACACGAAGATCACATCACCGACGGCCCTTGCATCGTCGACCTCTGCCGGGTCTGTTGCGTCGAGGCAGCCGTCCTCGAGCTCGTAGTCGAGGAGGGCATTGGGCACCAGCTTGCGAAGGCAGATCGCATCGCTGGGTGTAGCTGGCGAGCCTGCGTTCATGCGGATCGACTGCCCCAGGCGAACGGGTTCCTCTCCCGCCTTCGAAAAGGCTTCCGGCTCCTGTGAGAAGAGGACGATCGACTGGTCGAGTACTGGCAAGGGGGCGCTCGGGTTCTCGTCCAGCTCGACACAGTCGATCCGGACCCAATCCTTGTGACCGGACGCCAGGTCCTCCTTGTTCTCGCCATTGTCGGGGTTTACGTCGAAGCCAGGCAGGAGGGAATCCTTGACCGGCACAGTGAAGGTGTTCGTGTCACCGCTGTCGCAGGCTCCTGGTGGGAGCTCCAGCGCGAAGGGGCTCCCCGTATTGGTGATGTTCAAGAGTGCAGCCACTGTGCGCTGCATCGATTCGTCGCCATCGAAT
>QWHP01000490.1 GCA_021404985.1 Actinobacteria bacterium ATB1 | reverse complement strand
GTTCCACCCGACGTTCCCGGCACCGAGCACGACGACGCGAGCAGGCTGGACGCCCGGCGCTCCACCGAGCAGAACACCGCGACCGCCGTTGTGGCGTTCGAGGAAGTGGGCCCCGATCTGCACCGACATGCGCCCGGCGACCTCGCTCATCGGGGCGAGGAGGGGCAGACTCCCGTCGGAGAGCTGGACGGTCTCGTACGCGACCCCCGTCACCTCCTGTTCGAGAAGCGCTTCGGCAACTTCGGGATAAGCAGCAAGGTGCAGGTAGGTGAAGAGGATCTGGCCGGGGCGCATCAGCGGGAACTCGCCCGGCTGAGGTTCCTTGACCTTGCAGATCAGGTCAGCGCGTTCCCAGACCTCCTCCGCGGTCGACGCTACCTCGGCTCCTGTCGAGGCGTACGCGGCGTCGTCTATGCGGGAGGAAGCACCCGCAGCCTTCTGAACGAGGACCGAAACGCCGTGGCTGTGCAACTCCCGCACCCCGTCCGGAGTGATGGCCACACGGCTTTCGTCGTCCTTGATCTCTGTGGGTACGCCCACTGTCACTGTCATGTGACGAACCTTTCCCAGGTCTCTGTGAGCGCTTTGCGAAGGATTCCGTTGATCTCGTCGAAGTGCTCCGGGCCGGACACGAGGGGGGGTGCGAGCTGGACGACCGGGTCGCCTCTGTCGTCTGCGCGGCAGATCAGTCCGAGCTCGAAGAGCCTGGGGGACAGAAAGCCCTTCAGCATCTCGTGCTCCTCGTCGCCCTCGAAGGTCTCTTTGGTGTCGGGATCCTTGACGAGTTCCAAGCCCCAGAAGTACCCGGCTCCGCGAACGTCTCCTACGATGGGTATGTCGCACAGGTCGGTGAGCACTTCGTTGAAGGCTGCCTCGTTTGACTGCACGTTCTCGAGGATGTCCTCGCGGTCGAAAATGTCGAGGTTCGCGAGAGCCGCTGCGCAGCTCACCGGATGTCCCGCGAAGGTGATCCCGTGCAGAAAGGTGGCCTCTCCCTCGAGGAACGGCGCTGCGACCTTGTCGGAGACGAGCGTCGCTCCGAGGGGCGAGTAGCCGGATGTCAGTCCCTTCGCACACGTGATGATGTCGGGCTGATAGCCGTAGCGCTCGCACCCGAACATGTAGCCGAGGCGGCCGAAGGCACAGATCACCTCGTCGGAGACGAGGAGCACCCCGTATCTGTCGCAGATCTCGCGCACGCGTTCGAAATAGCCCTCAGGGGGCGTGAAGCAGCCGCCGGCGTTCTGGACCGGTTCCAGGAAGACCGCGGCCACGGTCGAGGGGTCTTCGCGCAGGATCGCCCGTTCGATGTCGTCGGCACAGGCGAGCGTGCAGGCCGAGGCATGACTACAGAGCGCGCACCGGTAGTGATTCGTGTTCGCGCAGTGGAACCCACCTGGCGTGACAGGCTCGTAGGGGGCGCGGATGGATGCGAGGCCGGTGACCGCAAGCGCCCCGAGGGTAGTTCCGTGGTATGAGAGATCACGGGCTATGACCTTGAAGCGCCCCGGCTCCCCCTTGACTCGGTGGTATTGCCGGGCGAGCTTCCATGCCGTCTCGACGGCCTCGGATCCACCGGTCGTGAAGAAGACCCTGTTGATGTCTCCGGGGGCGAGCTCGGCGAGGCGGGCAGCGAGGCGGATCGCCGCCGGATGGGCGTAAGTCCAGATGGGGAAGTAGCCGAGGTCACCGGCCTGCCTCGAGGCTGCTTCTGCGATCTCCGTCCGGCCGTGCCCGGCCTGGACCACGAACAGTCCGGAGAGACCGTCGAGATACTTCCTTCCGTGGATGTCCCAGACGTAACAGCCCTCACCCTTGGTGATGATGTGCGGGACGTCGTCCCCGAGGGGGGTGAAGTGCATCCAGAGGTGCTCTGTTGCGAGGCGCTCGAGCTCGGCAGGTGACAGCTCGGCATCGGCGGTCTCGGTTCGTGTGGACATTAGTGGTCGACCTCCGCAACGGACTCAGCAGGACCGGTTCTCCCGCTCCTCTCCGTCGGTCTCATGAATCGGTTGTTCACAACCTATCTTGAGAACGATTCACTGACAAGAGGGCATCTGAACAACTGATTTCATTGCAAGATCCGGTGGATCCTGCGTGGTTTCGTCTGCAAGCCGAGCAGGATTCCCGAGACCGGCCACCGAATCGACGACGATCACCTCACAAGACCAACGAATCGATTGCACAACGCGCCACT
>QWHP01000489.1 GCA_021404985.1 Actinobacteria bacterium ATB1 | reverse complement strand
ACGGTGTGATCGCCCCGACGACCCCGACCGCCTCCTTCTCGATCCAGCGGTGCGAGACGATTCCGTACATGGCGAGGTCGCCGAGGTCCTGCGTGAACTCGTACGTCTCGGCGAGGTCCGCGTACCAGTCCAGGACCTTGAGGGGAGTGCCCACCTGTGGTCCGTGTGTGAGCATGATCGGGGTCCCCGTCTCGGCGACCGTCCTGCGCTTGAACTCGTCGCGGCGAGCTCGCAGTGCGTCGTGGAGCTGGCGCAGGCAACGTACGCGCAGTCCCAGGTCCCGGGACCAGTCGGAGTCGTCGAAGGCGCGTCTGGCGGCGGCGACGGCGCGGGCCATGTCGTCTCGCGAAGCGTCAGCGGCGACACCGATGACTTCACCGGTGGCGGGATCGACGTTCTCGTACGTGGCACCACCATCGGCGTGGACGAGCTCACCCCCGACGAGGAGGCGGTCCTCCGTCCAGAATCCGGTCACGTTCCCTGCCCCGTCTCGTTTCCCCGTTCGACAACGTGTTGAACGGTAGCTGGAGGGCGGGTAAGAATCCGACCCATGCAACTGGTCACCACCGAACGCATCCGGCCCCACGTGAGTATCGTGCGACTCGATCGGCAGCACCGTCGCAACGCCATGTCGTTCGAGCTGATGACCGAGCTCGAGGAGGCGTTCGAGACGGTCGCCGCCGACAACGACTGCTGGGTTGTGATCCTGACGGGGCAGGGCGCCGGTTTCTGCTCAGGGCTGGATCTCGAGGATCCGGGGGTCATACCGGGAATCGAGGAGCTTCCCCTCTCCCGGATCGGACCGATAGCGATGGGTCACTTCTCCAAGATCGTCCCGATCATGCGGGACGTCCCTCAGCCGATCATCGCCGCCGTGAACGGCGCGGCCTTCGGCGGGGGCCTCTGCCTGTCGTTGGGCGCCGACGTCCGGTACGCCGCGGAGTCGGCTCGGTTCAACGCGACCGGGATCGTCAACGGGCTGTGCAGCACGGAGCTCGGCGCGAGCTGGCTCCTGCCCAGGCTCGTCGGTGCGTCGCGGTCATCCGAGCTGCTGCTGACCGGCCGCGAGATCGACGCGCGCGAAGCCGAGAGGATCGGCCTCGTGTCCGGGGTGCTGCCCGACCCGGATCTACTCGACCACTGCGTCGGTGTCGCAGAGGAGATGTGCAGGTTCTCGGCGTTCGGGCTCCAGATGACCAAGCAGGTCATCTGGGACAACCTCGAGACGAACAGCTTGCGCGCTGCCATCGACCTCGAGGACAAGAGCCAGCTCCTACTCGGCAACACGGAGAACCTCATCGAGTGTGTCACAGCTCGCAAGGAGGGACGGGTGCCCGTCTACACGGACATGCCCCGGACGGACATCGCCGAAGCGGTGCGTGCGGCATTCGAGGGCGAATCGAAGGTTCCGAAGTACTGAGGTGCCGTCGAGGCCCCTCAGAGACGGCCTTCGGGCCGGAGGTCGTCGGGAATCCACCCGGGTGGCCGCTGTTCGGCGAACGCCCTGTATCCCTCGGCGAACTCCTCGCCCGTGAAGCTCGCCTCCATCGAGATGCGGTCGTACCTTCCGTAGCCATCGTTCACAACCCGTTTGAGGGCTAGCAAGGCACCAGGTGCCGCACGGCAGCACTCCACCAGGGCTTGTGTCGCCGCATCGGCCAAGTCCTCGTGCGGGACGACTCGTGACACCAGACCCCACTGAAGAGCTGTTGCCGCGTCCACGACACGACCAGTCAGGAGCATGTCGCGTGCGCGAGCGGGGCCGATCTGGTGCGGCAGGATCTGCGCATAGTGCGTGTCGGCGATCCCGCGCAGAGCCTCGGGCGCACGGAACGTGGCCCGGTCGCTGGCGACGGCCACGTCGGAGAGCATGGCGATCATGAGCCCGCCACCCTGGCAGATGCCGTTGACAGCGCTGACTACGGGCTTGCGCGAGTTCCGCACCGCCTCGAAGGGAGTGACATCCATCCCGAGGAGCCCGGAGAGATCGGCCCAGGCGTCCTCATTGTCGCCGCCGAGGTCGCCGCCGGGGCTGAAGACGTCGCCGGTCCCGGTGACGAGCAGACCGGCGGGGGACCGGTCCGAGTTCACCACGTCGACGGCCCGGCGAATCGCGAAGTACATGGCGGGTGTGAGTGCGTTGCGCGCATGTGGCCTGTCGACAACGGCGCGGGCAAGGCTGCCTTGCCGCTCGAAGCGCACGTAAGGCGTC
>QWHP01000488.1 GCA_021404985.1 Actinobacteria bacterium ATB1 | reverse complement strand
CGGCCGGAACCCTTCGGGTGAACCCTGCCCGCCGGCAGCGCCGGCAGTCCTCACGCGCCCATACCCCACGACAGGCCCGTTGAAGAATCCCCTTGACACTCACGACCCTTTCAGGGATGGGTGGATTGAGTCACGTTTGTGGTGTCTGGATCTGCCCACGTGGGGTGGGTGCGTGACGTGGGTGGGGTTGGGTCAGTAGGTCCCGCCGAGCTTGGTGTGGTCCCAGGACGCGATCCTCCGGGGTCGGATGCGGATCACGACCCGCTTGGCTCCCCTCGCGCGAACGACGGCAAGCGTGTCCTCGGTGGCCGCTCCGGCGTCCAGCCCCCAGTACCGGTACGACATCTCGACCATCACGTCCCCGGCGAGCTCCGGGTCCTGAACGAGCTCTGCGTCCCCTTGTATCAGGACTCCTCTGAGGTTCTCGTACCTGTCACCGTCGTCGACGAGGACGGACATCTTCGGATTCGCCGCGAGGTTCCGAACCTTCTGGGAGCTCGCGTACGTGGCGAAGTGGATGCGGTCTTCGAGGACGGCGTACCACATGGCGGTGGAATGGGGATAGCCGTCCCTCCCGATGCTCGTGAGAGTTGCGGTGCGGGGACCGGCGAGGAACGCCACCTGTTCCTCCTCGGTCATCCGGATGAGATCACGTCGTGACATGCGCCGGATCGTAGCCGCAGGGTACGGTCGCGGCACCGGAGAGCCGCCAACTCACGAGGACACCATGCCCCCATCCCCGGACCGGCGACACGGGCGGACTTCACCCGGCGCAGAGAGCTCCGACGGCTCGCCCCAGTTGGCCGTCGTGGCCACGGGAGTCGTGGAGGGCGATCCGCTCGCGGGGCTCGACGTCAGGCCTGTTCCACCGCCCACCCCGTCCGAAGATGAAGCCCTAGTCGGAATTCGGGCAGCCGCACTAAACCACCATGACCTCTGGACCCTCAGAGGTGTAGGGGCAGTGGAGCACTGCTTCCCCCTCGTACTCGGCTCCGACGGCGCGTCCGACGGCACCGTGGTCTATCCGCTCCTGCCGTGCGGCATGCGGGACGTATGTCACGGATGCAGGATCGGCAATGCGTCGCTATGCCGCAGGCTCACCCTCCTCGGCGAGGGGCGGGATGGGACGATGGCTCCCTCCGTGGCAGTGCCGTCGTCGCACGTCCTCCCCTCACCCCGGAACCTCACGCCGGTCGAGTCGGCCTGCCTGCCGTCCGCGTGGCTGACCGCATGGTCGATGCTCCAAGAGGCGGAGATCGACCGGACGTCCAGGGTCCTCGTCACGGGTGCCGCAGGAGGAGTAGGCGTCGCCTCGCTCCAACTCGGGAAGGCCCTCGGCGCAACGATGGTCGCGCAGGTCCGGCGTCCCGAGGTTGCTCCCCGGCTCCTTGCGGCAGGAGCAGATCACGTGGTCCTCTCGGGCGACGATGCCAAGGCCGACACCGGCGGAGAGTTCGACGTGGTTCTCGAGAGCGTGGGTGAGGCCACGTGGGCTTCGAGCCTCCGCGCGCTCCGGCCGGGAGGTACGGTCGTCGTGACCGGAGCGACCTCGGGTCCGAATCCGCCGGCGGACCTCAGGCGGATCTTCTGGCGACGGCTCCGCATCGTAGGGGTGTCGATGGGGTCTCTCGACGAGATGCGGGACCTGATCCGTTTCGTCGAGCACCACGACATCCACCCGGTCGTTGCGGCAACCTATCCCTTCGCCGCAGCTCGGGAGGCGTTCGAGCACCTCATGCGCGGTGGCTTCGTCGGGAAGATCGTTCTCGAGCGCTGACTCCCGCCCGGCGGAGATGCGGTTGTGACCCACCCTGCAGGTCGCGGCCGCACGCTCTTGCAGATGCTCTCGCGTACGTTCTCACATACGATGGTTGGGTACGTCCTCTCATTTCTTCCGGGTTTCGCGTGTCCAGACACCGCCTGACAGTTGTCGCCGTCCTCTTGGCGGCTGCTCTCGCTTCCTGCTCTCCACCGGGTGAGGGTGGCGGGGAGTCACGTCGGTTCACCGATGACGATCACGTCCGGATAGGCATCGTTGGGGCCTTCAGTGGGGACCTCTCTTATGTCGGAAACGCCGTTCGGGACGGGGTTCTCTACGCGGTCGACGTCCGCAACGCCAAAGGCGGCCTGTTCGGTGGCGACGTCGAGGTGGTGAAGTGCGACGGCGAGTTCCGGCCGTCGACCGAGAAGACGTGCCTCACCAAGCTTGTCGAC
>QWHP01000487.1 GCA_021404985.1 Actinobacteria bacterium ATB1 | reverse complement strand
GCGCAATGGGTATGCCCGTCCTCGACGCCGCCAATGCGCAGCCGCCACACGTCCCGTTCGACATTCTGGAAATACTTGTCGCGGTTGATGTAAAGACGTCCGCCGCGTTCACCCGCCAGTTCCAGAAAACGCGGCGAATCGGGGGCAATCACGTGATCGGTGCCGGGGCGTACCGCGGCTCAGAGCCAGGTGATGCTCTGCCTCTCGCTGTACGCGTCGAGGGCGTACCAGCCGCCGTCGCGCCCTATGCCGCTCATCTTGAACCCCCCGAAGGGGGCATCCGGGTGTTGCTGGACCCCGCCGTTGATGGCGACCGTCCCGGTGCGGAGCGCCTTCGCGACCCTCAGCGCACGTGCCTCGTCACCGGACCAGATGTAGCCGTGGAGGCCGAACTCGCTGTCGTTTGCGAGAGCGACACCATCCTCTTCGTCGTCGAAGGGGATCGCGACGATGACGGGACCGAAGATCTCCTCGCGGGCGACGGTCATGTCGTTGTGGCCTCCGGCCAGGAGCGTCGGTTCGACGTAGAAACCGCGGTCGATCCCTGTGGGACGCCCGCCACCGGCGACGATCTCGGCACCCTCGTCGCGGCCGGAACGGATGTGAGCTTCGATCCGCTCGCGATGCGCGGCCGAGATGACCGGGCCCAGAACCGTGCGCCGGTCGAGAGGATCGCCGACCGGGAGAACCGCCGCGAACTTCGCCATCCGTTCGACGAACTCTTCGTAGAGACGCCGCTGGACGAACAGTCGCGTGGGAGCGATGCAGATCTGGCCAGAGTGGAACGTCCACACGGACGCAGATCCGCGGACTGCCTTCTCGACATCTGCGTCGTCGAAGACGAGGTTCGCTGACTTTCCGCCCAGTTCGAGAAGCAGCCGCTTCATCGTTGCCGCGCCTGCTTCGTAGATCTTGACCCCGACCCCCGTCGACCCGGTGAAGCTCACCATGTCGACGTCGGGGGACGAAGTCAGCACCGCTCCGACCTCCGGACCAGAGCCCGTCACGACGTTGACGACGCCGCGGGGGAATCCGACCTCGTCGAAGACCCGGGCGACCTCGATGACCGCGAGGGGGTCCTGCGGCGCGGGCTTGAGCACGACACAGTTCCCCATTGCCAAGGCCGGACCCATCTTCCCCGCCATGTTCACGATCGGGAAGTTGTAGGACGTGATGCACGTGACCACCCCCACGGGCTGGCGCACGGCGACCCCCGACGAGATCGTCCCCGGACCCTGCGACCCCGCGGGTGTGACGACGGGCGGGAGCGGGGTCTCGTTCGGCTCGAGCGCACCCCTTGCGTAGCGCTCGAACCTGTTCGCGCAGAAGGGAACCTGCATCGTCCGGGTGACAGTCATCGTGGCGCCTGTCTCGGCCTGGACGAGACCCACGAGCTCGTCCTGCTTTTCCCGCAGCCTCGCGGCAGCCGCACGGAGGAGACGGGAACGTTCCTCCGGTGCCCTCCTCGACCACTCGGGGAACGCCTCCTTCGCGGCCCTCGCTGCGGCCTCGGCCTGGGCCGCGGACGCCTCAGGCGCCCAACCCACAGGCGACTCGGTGGCCGGATTCACGATCTCGTAGGCGCCCGACTCACCCTCGGCCCACTCCCCGCCGATCAGCAACCGGAACCGGCCCGGCTCGCGAAGCGCACCTCCGGAGTCACTCTCGTCGTTCTTTGTCGCCAACGGTCTCGCCTTCCTCTGGTTCCAACTGGTTCCCTCCGTGGAACCGACCCCCGGCCCGCGAACCTTGCAGGCGCTCGTTCCTGACGTTGTATCAGATTCAGGCGCCCAATCACCTCCTTCGCGACCGGCAGGCGAGAATTTCAGCCATTAGCATCATGTCCGGATTGGCAGCTTTGGCCGGTGTGTTACGGTTCAACGCGGAAGCGGAGCTGAGGGGGAATCGAATGCGGGGTCGCTCTTCAGCGGCACGACATCGTCTTCAAGGTGTCGTGCCGGCGGGTGTGCCGACGACGAGAGCCGACAACAACCCTGCGACGCCCGAGACGACTGGGAGACCTGCAACGCCGGAGACCAGGACGAGGACCCGAACTGCTACAACGACGACGACGTGCTCAACGTCGCCTCGATGGCCGACCACCCGTCCGACTCGCGCGGTGGCGACTTCACGTCCTCGAACATGATGTGGGACCCGTTCATCACGCAGTCCGTGCGAGGCGACATCGACGACGACGAGGTCTTGGGCAGCAAGGATGTGGGTGTCGCG
>QWHP01000486.1 GCA_021404985.1 Actinobacteria bacterium ATB1 | reverse complement strand
GTAGCTGTCCGTCGCAACGAGTTCGTGACCGGCATGTTCACATCGACAGCAAAGGGCAGCGAACCCCCAACTTCAAATGGCCGGCGGTTCGCAGACGGAAATGGCATGTTCGACACCACGCTCCTAGGTTCAGCGACGGGGGTCCTACACCGACGACGACGGGTGGCAAGTGTCCGAGTTCGACCCACGTTCCGAAGATCTCGTCTTCCCACTCAATCTCCCCGTACCTTCCAGGCATGAGCTGAGGCATAGGGCGTGGCGGGTCATGCGGAGTGTTGCTAGGCACTTCGGCCCCCTCGTCTGGGCCCGGGCACGCGGTCGTGAGGTGGACGATAAGGCGTGGGCGCATCCACTCCGTCTCGCCTTCGAGGACCTCGGCGGGACCTACATGAAGTTCGGCCAGATGATCGGCTCGTCACCGGGGGTGTTCGGAGACGCGGTGTCTGCGGAGTTCCGCTCGTGCCTCGACACGGGCCCGCCGGTGCCCTTCCCGGAGGTCAGGCGCCAGATCGAGACCGAGCTCGGCCGGTCCCTCGAGTCGGCCTACGCCGAGTTCTCCGAGACCCCGATGGCCGCGGCGTCGATCGCCGTCGTGCACGAAGGCCGCCTTCACGACGGGACGCGGGTCGCGGTCAAGGTCCTGAGGCCCGGCATCGAAGGGGAGGTTGCCTGTGACCTGGGTCTCATCGGTCCGCTGATCGAGATTCTCGCCCGCCAGATCGGCGCCGCGTTCAGTGGGACCCTCCTCCAGCTCGTTGACGGGTTCCGTGAGCAGGTCGCAGAGGAGCTGGACCTCCGCAACGAGTTGCGTGCGCAGAAGGCTTACCAGCGCCTGCTGGCCGCGGTGGACCTCGACATGTTGGTGGTACCCGATCCGCACCCCGAGGTTTCGGGACGGACCGTTCTCACGATGGACTGGCTCGACGGTGTTCCGATCGACGATCTCAGAGCGATCGGGAACATGGGACACGACCCGGCTCCACTCGTCGACCAGTTCGTGCGGGCGAACTTCATGACCGTTCTCCGCAACGGGATCTTCCACGGTGACGTACATGCCGGGAATCTGATGCTGCTGCGTGACGGGCGTCTGGCGCTCATCGACTGGGGAATCCTCGGCAGGCTCGACCCCACTTCGTGGGGGCTCTTCAGGGCGATGATCGAAGGTGCGTTGGGCCGCGAGGGGGCCTGGGACAGAGTCGCCGAGTACATGATCCTCATCTACGGGAACGTCTTCCAGGTCCAGCTCGGCATGGACGAGGACTACCTGCGCGAGTTCTTGAAGTCTGCGATAGAGCCACTGTTGACCCGACCGTTTGCCGAGGTGAGCCTCGCCGAGTTCCTCAATGCGCCCCAACAGGAGGTCGCGCGGTCCCAGGGGCTCGACCCCGAGGGAGGGGGCGTGCTCGCCCTCTTCAGGAAGTGGCGCAAGATCCGGTCCGTCACGACCGACATGCTCGACACCGGGGGGCTCGGGTCCGGTGCGGACAGGGGGATGTTCCTCCTGACGAAGCAGATGATGTACTTCGAGCGTTACGGGAAGATGTTCCTGGGGGACATCCCCATCCTCAACGACCGCGAGTTCTTCGAGGCAGCCCTCGATGCCACGCCGATCGACCCGGTCGACGTCGCCTGAACACGCCGAGTCCGGATCGACTTCTGGGACGAGCGGGGTTCAGAGAAGTGTGTCGACGTCGACTTCCGGACTGGAACGCCATCTCACGCCGTCCCACCAGTGACTGCCGTCCTCCGATCTCGCCACTCCCGGGGGGACTTCGACATCGCAGCCCTTCCACGCGGCCGCCACAGGATCCCACCACCACTCGCCGTCGTCGGACATCGGCCAGGGCGCTCCGGGGAGGACCAGGGCGACGACGTCGTCACCCCGGAACGAGCGTCTCTTCACGAGCACGGCGACACCCATCCCGCGGAACGTGAGGTGGTATCCCTTGGCGATGTAGCCGTGGATCGCCGCCTCGAGCTGGGTCGGGTCTGCCACCGTGATCTGTGTGGGAGTGGATGGCACGCCGGTCCCCTCAGCCCGGCGGCTCGGTCAGCACCTCGACCCCGTCCTCCGTGACGAGGACGGTGTGCTCGAACTGCGCCGTGCGCGAAAGATCAGCCGTGACAGCAGTCCAATTGTCGTCCCAGACGACCGCCTCTGCTGAGCCGATCGTGATCATGGGCTCGATCGTGAACGTCATCCCCGGGCTCAGCGTGACGTGGGGAACATGTGGAACTGCGTCCCGATCCCGTGGCCCACGAAGTCTCGAACGACACCGTAGCCGTGCGCCTTCGCGTGCGACTCGATGGCGCGGCCCACGGCGTTGAGGGGGCCGCCGGGACGCACCGCTCCGATGCCGAAGCCGAGGCACTCCCTGGTGACCTCGACGAGCTTGGCGGATTCGGCGTCGACGTCGCCCACGCAGAACGTCGCCGACGTGTCACCGTGCACACCGTCGAGGTAGATGGTCACGTCGAGGTTCACGATGTCACCCTCGGCGAGGGGCCTGCTGTCCGGGATGCCGTGGCAGATGACCTCGTTGACAGACGTGCAGAGTGACTTGGGGTACCCGTGGTAGTTGAGAGGACTGGGGTAGCCACCACGCTCTACGCATAGGTCGTGGCACATGACGTCGAGCTCGTCTGTCTGGACGCCCGGGGAGATGTACCGGCCGAGCTCGGTGAGGATCTCGGCCGCGGCCCGTCCCGCCCTTCGCATGCGTCGAATCTCGGGTTCGCCCTTGATCGGCAACGAGCCCTTGGCCGGCGGCTCACCCGTGATCGCATAGGAAGGTTTGGGGATGTGATCCGGAACTGATCGCCTGGGACTCACGATTCCGGGCATCACGGGGGGCGATGGGGTAGCGGGCACGCCGGGCGTGCGTCTTACGGGGCGCGCAGCACGCCCGGAACGCATGCCTGGCGCGCGGCGCACTTTGGGACGTCGGGGACCGGAGTTCTTCACCGGGTACAAAGTTAGTTGGTCGGACTCAGGTAGGAACGCTGAGGATCCACGAGAAACCGGCGGCGCAGCGACTGACGGCCGAGGAGCATGCGAAAACTCATCAGATCCCGGGTCGTGAGTGTCAGCTCGATGTCGAAGGACTCATCCGCGAGGACGAGGGGCGTGCGGATGACCGGGCGGAGCTGGCGCCTGCCGTCACTGCTGCGTACCCAGCGTCGGTCGACCAGGGGTGACGACGCGGTCACGGTGACGGACGTGTCGCGCTGGATCGGATGGACGGAGAAGCGAACGACTTCGATCCCGGACTCGTCCCGGGTCGTGCGGACGTCGAACGCGTGCAGGGCGGACGTACGAGCACCTGTGTCGATCTTCGCCTTTATCCTGTTCAAGCCGAGTCCGGGCAGCGAAACCCATTCGCGCCAGCCGAGCACCGGTTTCGTGGCCTGTACGCCTTTCGTGTTCACTTCGATCCCTCGAACTGGGTGCGGAACGTGTCGTCTGCGGAGACTCCAACGTGGACGATCGCGTCACCGCGATGGACCACGGGGTCGAGTGAGTGTCCGATCACGATGCCCGGGACGGGTGTGCGTACGGGTAGGGCGGACTCCCCAAAGGCGTCCAGGATCCGGCCGAGCGTGGCTCCGCGCTCGAAGTGCATGCCCACACGGGCGTCGCTGAGGAAGATCCCGGCGCGGCCGGCGCGGATCCAG
>QWHP01000485.1 GCA_021404985.1 Actinobacteria bacterium ATB1 | reverse complement strand
GTGCGGGCCCCCGATTCACACCCCTGACCCCCCGACCAGTGCCAGGAGCTCCTCGTGCAGAGCCGCCGTGCCTGCAGCGACGATCGCGCTCCGGTACGTGGGGTCCGGCGGAAATGCGAGGGGTGCCCCCCCGGAATCGGTGACGACACCTCCGGCGGCAACGGTGAAGACGGCCGCGGCGGCATAGTCGACGACCCGCTCCCCGAAGGGCATCCCGGGATCTGTGTTCGGATTCAGGTACCCGTCGAGCCCACCGGCCCCAACGAGACACACGTCGAGCGCCGCCGCCCCGAGCACACGGACCGTGGGGACCGTCATCAGCAGAGCTCTCACCGGTCCGATCGCCTCCGGATATGCAGGCCGCTGGATACCGACGGCCGCATGCCTCAACGAGGAAACCGCCGAAGGGCCCGCGGTCCTCCCCGAGACGGTCGAGCTCAGTCCTCCCCCGGACCCACCCGTCACCGCCATGTAGTCGATTCCGGCCGGGACGTTTCGGACCAGGGCCGCCACAGGGACGGATCCCTCGAAGACCGCTACCGAGAACGCCCAGTACGGGATTCGCCTCAGAGCATTTCGAGACCCATCGACGGGATCGATGATCACGACCAGATCCCCCCCACCTCCAACGACCCCGATCTCCTCGGACACGAACGTGACATCCACGACCCGAGATGCGATCGACTCCATCGCAGCTTCCTCCGCGACGGTGTCAACCCTCGCAGAGGGCGAGCCGTCCGCGCCATGGCCGGTCGACTCGGCCCAGGTCTCCTCTTTCAGCCCCACCAGAGCGCGCTCGACCTGGTCGGCAGCACCGGTCAGGATCCCCTGCCAGTCCGGCACTCCCTCCGCCCTCCTTCCGGTTCCGTTCAGGATCCGAAATCGACTACCTCGAACTGCATCAGCTCGGCTCCGGTCGAGACGGGGCCATCGGAGCCGGCACCCCTATGGCTGTGGGCGAACTCCGGGGACTTCGTCCAAGCCTCGAACGCGTCCCTGGACTCCCACTCGGTCACGACGTACCAAGTTCTGCGGGCATCGGCAGGGCGCCACATCCTGAATCCGACGAATCCCGGGTGTCCATCCATCTCGCCCACACGGGAAGCGAAGCGGCGCTCGAGCTCAGCGCCCGCACCGTCGGGCACTGTGATCGCGTTGACGACTACGTAACTCATCTCCTACCCCCGGGTCTCGAGTCATCCCAAGCCTCATCCGAACCACTCACGCAGATCTTCCTCGATATCCGCGAGCGAAGGCGCATCTCTGTCACGGTCCGACGTCGAGGGATCGGAAACCGGCCACTCGACAGCGATGTCGGAGTCGTTCCACTTGATCCCCCGCTCGGTTTCGTCGGCGAAGTACGCGGGGCCGACCTTGTAACAGACGTCCGCGCTGTCACCGAGAACGACGAAGCCGTGTGCGAAACCCGGAGGGACGTAGATCTGGTGCATGTTCTCGTCCGACAACTCCGTCCCCACCCACTGCTTGTAGGTGGGCGAACCCGGGCGGACATCGGCCGCCACGTCGAAAATCCGCCCGGTCGCTGCCCTCACAAGCTTCCCCTGTGGAACGATCTGGAAGTGCAGACCTCGCAGGATCTTCGCACCCGAACGGGAGTGGTTGTCCTGGACGAAGTCCTCGGTGATCCCGACCTCGGCGAACTCGTTCTTCCGGTAGGTCTCGGCGAAGAACCCCCGGGAATCCCCAAACACCCTTGGTTTCACGAGGATCACGTCCGGGATCGCGAGGAATTCGAACTCGAACTTCGACACTTCGTCTCCTGACGGCGGCTACAGACATCTGACGTCTGGGAAGATATCCTCTCGGCCCGTCCCGGCGCACACGGGCCACACGGACCCGCGTTTCCCACGCGGAAGAGGGGCCCGTAGGCCCCCCTCCTCACATCTCATCTCCCGTGATCGCAAGCGATCACATCATCTCCCGTGATCGCAAGCGATCACATCATTCCGCCCATGTCGGGCATTCCGCCGCCGGGCATCCCGGCGCTCTCTTCCTCGGGCTTGTCGGCAACGAGTGCCTCGGTCGTGAGGAGCAGACCGGCGATCGAGGCTGCGTTCTGCAGGGCCGAACGCGTCACCTTCGCTGGATCGATCACGCCTGCCTTGACGAGATCGGTGAACTCGCCGGTCGCAGCGTTGTACCCCATGGCGTCGTCGCTCTGGTCGAGGATCTTCTCGACGATCACGGCGCCCTCCTGACCGGCGTTGAACGCG
>QWHP01000484.1 GCA_021404985.1 Actinobacteria bacterium ATB1 | reverse complement strand
CAGCACGTTCACACCGACAGCAAAGGGCAGCGAACCCCCAACTTCAAACGGCCGGCGGTTCGCAGACGGAAATGGCATGTTCGACACCACGCTCCTAGGAGGACGGCCGGCCCACGCGCCAGGCCCCCCGACGGCACCGCGGCCCGAACACATGGCGCGCCGATCCCAACCCCACACACAAATCCACGCGCCAAACCCCCGCCAACCCCCCGGGGCCAACCCCCCGGGCCGGGCCTCCGCCCCCCATTCCCGTTCGGGCGCTCTGTCCGTTCTTAGAGATTTCTTACGGTCTGTGGCGGTATGGTCGCGCTGGGTCACCGAGTGAGCTACCGTTGGCCCTGCCCCGACAGAAGGCGCCGGACCCTGCCCGGGCAAGGCGCCATTACAGGCACCGAGCTGGATTGGAGGGCGGGATGGACGTGGACGTTTCGAGGTTGGGCGGAGACCTCATTCGATCCGGTGAGCGCGACGTCTCGCGCCAACGTGAGCAGCAACGCCGCAGGCGCCTCTGGACGTGGCTCGTCCTCCTCGGCGTCGTTTGCGGCCTGATGTGGTGGGGACTCTTCCGCGGCATGTACTGGAACGGGCTCCCGGCCATACCCGAGTGGTTCGCCAAGACGATCCCCCTCTACATCATCGTTCTGCTCGTAGGCCTCGTGCTCCTCGTCCCGTTGCTCGGCGCGGGTAGGTCGCCCCACCTCCTCTTCAGGCCGTCGGAGATCGACATCGGCCTCGACGACGTCGTGGGTGCCGGTCCGGTCAAGGAAGAGGTCGTCCGCACGCTGAACCTCTTCCTCGCCCACAAGACCTTCCGCGAAGGGATGGGGGGCACACCGCGCCGCGCGATCCTCTTCGAGGGGCCGCCCGGAACGGGCAAGACGTACTTGGCCAAGGCGATGGCGAAGGAGTCGGGCGTGCCCTTCCTCTACGTGTCGTCGAGCTCCTTCCAGTCGATGTACTACGGGCAGACGAACCGCAAGATCCGGAGCTACTTCAAGAAGCTGCGCAAGCACGCCCGCCAGGAAGGCGGAGCGATCGGCTTCATAGAGGAGATCGACGCGATCGCCGCGGCCCGCTCGGGGATGCGGTCCACGCCGGCAGACGGCAACGGACGGCAGGTCGACCGCGCGGTCCACGAAGGGATCTCGGGGATAGTGAACGAGCTTCTCGTCCAGTTGCAGTCGTTCGATCTCCCGACGACGGGCCAGCGATTCCGAGGCTGGTTCATCGACAGGTTCAACAGGCTCCTTCCCGAGCAGCGCCAGCTCCGCAAGCCGTTGCCCGCCCCTTCCAACATCCTCGTGATCGGCGCGACGAACCGGGCGGACGACCTCGATCCTGCGTTGCTGAGGCCGGGACGCTTCGATCGCACCATCCACTTCGACCTGCCGAGCCGGGTCGGACGGCGCGAGATCATCGACTACTACCTCGCCCGAAAAGCACACACAGCGGAGCTCGACGATGCCGAGAAGCGCGACACCCTCGCCGCGATGACGTTCGGTTACTCCCCGGTGATGATCGAGCACATCTTCGACGAGGCTCTCGTCTGGGCCGTACGTGACGACCGCACGGCGATGACCTGGCAGGACGTCCAGCAGGCGAAGATGACCGAGGAGCTGGGCCTCAAGCAGCCCGTCGAGTACACGGACGAGGAGCGCCGCGTCATCGCGACGCACGAGGCCGGACATGCAGTGGTCGCATACCTGAGAGGAGTCGGGCGCAAGCTCGAGGTCCTCTCGATCATCAAGCGACGTGAGGCGCTCGGCCTCCTAGCCCACTCCGAAACCGAGGAGCGCTTCACGAAGCGACGCGACGAGGTGGAGGGCCTGATCAAGATCGCCTTCGGAGGCATGGTTGCCGAGGAGCTCTGGTTCGGACAATCAGGCACCGGACCGGCGGGGGATCTCCAGATGGCGACCAAGCTCGCGGCCCGGATGGTCGGCACGTTCGGCATGGCGGGCTCACTGGTCTCGTTCGACGCGACGCAGGCCACCCTGCTGTCCGGGGACACCATCGCCCAAGTCCTCGCGGACACCCAGGCCCGCTCCAAGGTCGAGGACATCCTCGAATCAGCCAAGGCCGAGGTCGAGCTCCTCCTCGGCCAGAACGGACATCTCGTTGACGCCCTGCGCGACGCTCTCCTCGCACGCGAGGAGCTCCTCGGCGACGAGATCCTCGACGTCCTCAGGTGCGCCGAGAGCGAGTACGCCCGGGAACGCCCCGCCCTCGCGGAGGTTG
>QWHP01000039.1 GCA_021404985.1 Actinobacteria bacterium ATB1 | reverse complement strand
GAGGTCCTGACGACACGGGGGACGGGCTATGCCCTTCGGGTCGAGGATGTGGAGCTCGACGCCGCCGAGTTCGCGGCACGTCGCAACCGGGATCCGGCAGGGAGTCTCGCCCTCTGGCGCGGCCCCGCTCTCGCCGACGTGGCAGACGAGGACTGGGCACGGCCGGAGGTGACCCGCCTCGATGAGCTCCGACTTGCAACTCTGGAGAGGCGGATCGAGGACGACCTCGCCGCGGGACGCCACGAGGACCTCGTCGGCGAGCTCCGCGCCCACGTGCAGGAGCACCCATACCGTGAGGGGTTTCGGCGCCAGCTCATGCTCGCCCTGTACAGGTCGGGCCGTCAGGCCGAGGCGTTGCGCGAGTTCGAGGCGGCACGAGTCGAGTTCGAGGAACTGGGTCTCGATCCCAGCCCGGAACTCAGGGACGTCGAAGCGGCGATCCTCCGCCACGACGACACCCTGCGACCGGACGAGACGGGGGCTCTGCCGACCCGGACGAACCTGCCGGCGACCCTCACCTCTTTCGTGGGGAGGGCCGAGGATCGCCGCGACCTCGGGTCGCTCCTCTCGGCGGAGAGGCTGGTCACGATCGTCGGCCCCGGCGGCGTCGGGAAGACCCGGCTCGCAGTCGAGGTCGCCGAGTCCCTGACACCCCGCTTCGCCGGCGGAGTCTGGTTCGTCGACCTCGCTCCCCTGCGACCCGGGAGTCCCGTAGCCGGAGCCTTGGCCTCAGCGCTGTACGTGAGCGCGGTCCCCGGCCCGGGCATCGGCGGTACCGAGGACTCCTCGGGCGACCTCGACCGTGTCCTCGACCATCTCGAAGGACGCTCGGCCCTTCTCGTCGTGGACAACTGCGAGCACGTCCTGGACTCCGTCGGGTCGGTGGTGGGCTCGATCCTGTCGCGCTGCAGACGGGTCGTGGTCCTAGCGACGAGCCGTGAGCCGCTCGGCGTGTCGGGGGAGCACCAGTGGCCGATCGGCCCTCTGCCCGTACCGCCCGTCGATGCCGATCCGGAAGAACTGGCCGAGTACCCGAGCGTCCAGCTCTTCGTGGCTCGGGCGTCCGCCGTCCGGCCACAGTTCTCCCTGATGGAGGGAACCGCGCGTGCGGTCACGGACATCTGCCGCCGCCTCGATGGCCTGCCCCTCGCCATCGAGCTCGCGGCTGCTCGGGTGAAGACCCTTCCTCCCGGCGCGATCGCCGAACGGCTCGATGACAGGTTCGCCCTCCTGACGGGTGGCGCCCGTACTGACATGCCCCGGCACCGGACCCTGCAAGCCGTGGTGGAGTGGAGCTACGACCTCCTCGACGACGACGAGAAAGCACTCGTCCAGGCCCTCTCCGTGTTCGCCGGCGGGGCGTCACTGGACTCGATCGAGTCGGTGTGTGCGGGTGTGATCGCGGGACACGACACGGTGATCGATGTGCTGGCGCGCCTCGTCGACAAGTCGCTCGTCGTCCTCGACGTTGCCGGCGAAGGCAGATACAGGATGCTGGAGACGTTGAGGACGTTCGCCGCGGAACGATTGGACTCCGATGCGAGGTGTGAGCAGCTTCGCGCGTGCCACGCCCACCGGTTCTCGGACTTGGCGCAACTTCTCGGGCCGGAGGTGAGGGGTCCCCGGCAGTACGACGCGCTCGACGAGGTCGAGCTGGAACACGAGAACTTGATGGAGGCGCTTCGATTCCACGTCGCCCGCGGAGACGCCGGCTCCGCCCTGCGAATGTGGATCGATCTCGCCTGGGGCTGGGGTTATCTCGGACGGCTCGAGGAGATGACCGGGCTCGTGGAGGTGGCCCTCGCGACCGGCGACGGCATTCCGGCATCGGTCAAGGCGCAGGCCCTCGCCTGGCTCGGGCTCGCCCTTGCCGACCTGGGCAGGCTCGACGAGGCCGTCCAGCGCAGCGAGCTCGCACTTCGGGTCGCCCAGACCGACGGCAGCGCGGACGCAGAGACGTATGCGGAGCTCCTCTTCCCGTTCTACGCCGCTCCACGAGGGGTCCTCGCCCTCGATCGAGCCACGCCACTCGTTGCCCGAGGTCTGTCGCAGGCACAGGCCGGCGGCGACGACTGGGCGACCGGACTCGGCCTCTTCATGTTCGCCTACATCCACATGCTCGGGGGCGACTGGGACGAGTTCGACTGGGTGGCGGCGGAGAGCCGCGAAGCATTCGAACGCTGCGGTAACCCCTGGGGCACGGTCCAAGTGCTCCAGGCCGTCGAGTTCGCGGCAGAGCTGCGCGGAAAGGTCGAGGAGGCACTCGCCTGCCGGATCGGTCACCTGTCCCATGTCGGACCACGTGACGACCATGACGAGTGGCGGTCGTTCCATCACGGCAGGCTCGCCTGGCTTCTCCTGCTCACCGGGGATGCCGCCGGCGCAGCGTCCGAGGCGGAGACCTCGATCGGTTTTGCCGAGTCTTCCGGCGCCCTCGAGCCCGCCTACGAGGCCTACATCACCCGGGCCGTCCTCGCCCGGCAGAACGGGGATCTCGCAGCAGCGGAAGCCGACCTGGAGATCCCGACGGTGGGAGGGACGACACCGATGACGTTCTTGATCATCCCGGCGTTCAGCCAAAGAGGCTTCCTGGCGGAGACCACCGGCGACCTGCCGCTCGCCGACGAGATGCACCGTCATGTCTTGGACTCGTCGGCACATCTCTTCGGTGCCGCACGATGCGTGGCCCACGCGTTCGAGGGGTTCGCCGGGATCCACGCCGCGAGGGGCGATGCTGAACGCGCCGCCTTCCTGCTCGGTGCGGCCCGACACGTTCGCGAGAAGGCCGGCATGCCCCCCGACCGTGTCGCGCTGGCCGACATCGAGCGCGTAAGAGTCCGCGTGTGCGAGCTCCTCGACGAGGAGCGCTTCGCGAGCAATTTCACGACTGGAACTAGAACCCCCGCTGACCAGGTCGTTCAGTCGATCATCAGTGACGCGTAAGCAGTCCTGAAGGCCCGTCGGCCACTTTGGCGCAAAGGCTGACAAGGAGGAGCCTCATGGCTGCAACAATCGTCCAAGACCGTATCGCCACCGACGCGGTCGCCGTGACCGAGCTCGTGAAGACGTACGGCCGCGGTGACAACGCCGTGCGTGTACTGAAGGGCGTCACGCTGCGGATCGAACAAGGCAGGTTCACGGCGATCATGGGTCCGTCGGGATCCGGCAAGTCCACGCTCCTCCATTGCATGGCCGGACTGGACGACGTGACCGGCGGGCAGGTTCGCATCGGTTCGACCGACATCACTGCGATGACGGAGGCCGAGAGGACCCGCCTCAGGCGTGACCGTCTGGGGTTCGTCTTCCAGGCCTACAACCTCGTCCCGACGCTGACCGCAGAGGAGAACATCCTCCTCCCGAGCAGGCTCGCCCGCCGCCGCCACGACCCCGAGTACTACGGGGATGTCGTGGCCACTCTTGGTATCGCCAACAGGCTCGGCCACAAGCCGAACCAGATGTCGGGTGGCCAGCAGCAACGCGTCGCCATGGCACGAGCCCTCGTCGGCCGTCCCGAAGTGGTGTTCGCCGACGAACCCACCGGCGCCCTCGACTCGAGATCGTCGGGTGCGTTGCTCGGCTTCCTCGTGCACGCCGTGCAAGAGATGGGCCAGACGATCGTCATGGTGACTCACGACCCGATCGCGGCCAGCAGAGCCGATCGCGTCGTGTTCCTCGCCGACGGCTACATCGTCGGGGACATGTCCGACCCGACCTCAGACCGCATCCTCGACACCATGAAGTCCCTGGGAGGCTGATCATGTTCAGGACCACTTTGCGCAACCTCGGATCCCACCGAGTCCGCTTCCTTCTCACCTGTGTGGCGATCGTCCTCGGCGTAGGGCTGCTCACAGGCACATACGTGCTCACAGACACCGTCCACGCAACCTTCGACGAGCTCTTCGACGAGATCTCCGGTGGTGTGGATCTCACCGTCCGTGCCCAGACTGCGTTCGAGAACAACAGCTACGGGAGCGACCGTGCTCTCGTCGATCCTGCTGTCCTCGACGAGATCCGCTCGGTCCGCGGCGTCGCTGCGGCCGAGGGAAGCGTGGAGGGCTATGCCCAGATGGTCGGCAAGGACGGCAAGGCGATCCAGCCCCCTGGGCCACCGACACTCGGATGGTCCTGGTCGGACACACCCAAGTTCAACGCATTTCGCATCAGCGACGGCCGTTCTCCCCGCAACTCCGGAGAGGTCGTCGTCGACGCCGGAACCGCGGACGCGCACGATCTCTCGGTCGGTGACACGATCGACATCCTCCTCTCGGACTCAAAGCGCAACTTCGAGATCGTGGGTGTTGCGCGCTTCGGCGAGGCCGACAATCTTGCCGGGGCGACGATGGCCCTCTTCGACACCGCCACAGCGGTCGAGGTCCTCACGGGAGGCGCCGGCTATTCGTCCATCAAGGTCGCGGCCGCCGACGGCACGGCTCCCGCAGACCTGCAGGACGACGTCGAGGCCGTCCTCCCCGAGAGTATGGAGACCGTGACGGCCCAGGAGCTCGCCGACGAGTCCGCGTCGTCCCTGACGGACGGGTTCGGGATCTTTCAGACGGGGCTGCTCGTCTTCGCTGGGGTCTCGCTCTTCGTCGCAGGGTTCATCATCTTCAACACCTTCTCGATCGTCGTCGCCCAGCGCTCCCGCGAGATGGGCCTCATGCGTGCCATCGGTGCGGGACGGAGGCAGCTCCTGGTCTCCGTGATCGCCGAGGCCGTCGTGATGGCCGTTCTCGGCGCTGGGCTCGGAGTGGTGTTCGGGCTGGCAGTGGCACACGGCCTGCTCGCGGTCTTCGACCTGATCGGCGTCTCGCTCCCGAGCACCGACCTCGACCTCCAGACAAGGACCGTGGTCATGGGATTCGCCCTTGCACTGCTCGTGACCGTCTTCGCGGCGCTCGTGCCGGCAAGGCGAGCTGCGAGGGTTTCCCCGGTCGTCGCCATGGCAGGCGAAGGTGCGGCCTCGGACCAGTCGCCTGTCACGCGGTACGTACTCGGACTTCTGGCCGGCACGACGGGTGCTGCGCTGATCGCAGCCGGCTTGATCGGCGGTGGCGACCGGGCACTCAGCGCTGTCGGTGGCGGCGCCGGGCTCGTCTTCCTGGCGATCGCCGCCCTCAGCCCCCTCGTCGCAGGGCCCGTTGTCGGCCTCCTCGGCCGGCCGATCGCCCTGCTGCGGGGCGTGCCCGGTCGCCTCGCAGGCGAGAACGCCTGCAGGGATCCGCGGCGCACGGCGGCCACCGCCGCAGGTCTCGTCGTCGGTATAGCGCTCGTCGCCTTCGCATCCGTCTTCGCGCAGTCCCTCAAGGCCTCCACGACGGGAGCGATCCGGGACGCCGTCACGTCGGACTTCGTCGTCGTCGGCCAGACCGTCGGAGTCACGTTCGGGGACGACGTCACGGAGTCGCTGACCGGCTCCTCCCCCGTGGAGAGCGTCGTCCCGCTCCGTGGCCGGCCCGAGGGGGCGCCCTGGCAGCTCGACGGTGAAACGAAGGCGGTCGTCGGCCTCCCGGCGAACGGCGAGGCAGCTCTCGACCTCGGCGTCCTGCAGGGCAGCATCGCCGATCTCGGGGACGACGGCCTCTTGGTGCAGACCGACGAAGCTGACACCAACGGTTGGTCCGTGGGCGACGTCGTGCCCATGGAGTTCGCCAAGACCGGCGTGCGGGACTTCACCGTCAAGGGGATCTACTCCGAGGACGTCGCCGGCATGGTCGGCGACTACGTGATCTCGACGACTGCCTATGATGCGAACTTCTCCGAGCCGCGGAACCTGGGAATCTTCCTGACGGCAGGGGCGGGAGCGGATGCCGAACAGCAGACAACAGATCTGCTCGCCGGACATCCGAACGTGAAGCTCCTGACGTTGGAGGAGTTCGTGGACGAGATGGGACAGCAGCTCGACCAGATGCTCGGACTGGTGTTCGTCCTCCTGGCGCTCGCCGTCGTCATCGCCGTCCTCGGGATCGTCACCACTCTCGCACTTGCCGTCTTCGAGCGGACACGCGAGATCGGCCTGATGCGGGCAGTCGGCATGGCACGCCGTCAGGTTCGCTCGATGGTGCGCTGGGAGGCGGTCATCGTGGCCGTATACGGCGCAGTCCTCGGGATCACAACCGGCCTGGTGTTGAGCTGGGCAGCCGTGACGGCCATGGCGTCGTCAGGCCTGACCCACTTCGTCGTCCCCGGCGGGCTGCTGGCCGGCATAGTCGTCGTTGCCGGCGCTGCCGGCGTGCTCGCAGCGGTCCTTCCCGCCCGGCGTGCTTCCCGCCTCGACGTCCTCGCTTCGATCGTGGCGGATTGACACCAGGCAACCTCACGTACGGGACCGGCCGCAGGGCCGGTCCCGTACTCGCGCATACGCGCCGCTGCATGCCATATGTCACGTCCGGACCTCACGCCGACCGATCTTCACGTGGGCACCGTGACCTGATGACAGCCCGTGTGACCCGCGCCTTGGCCCCACTCGGCACTGTCCAACCGCCCACCACCCGACTCGCCAGACATTCCGCGCTATTCCGCGGTCTCGCGCAGTATGTCTGGCCATCGGACGCAGGATCAGGGCCCCCGATCTTGTCGCGAAATCGTAACATCATCGTGTCGGAGTCGTCGCTTCCGCCGGTCATGCTGTCCAGGTCGCAGAGATCGAAGAGGACGGGATTTCCGTGGTCTGGATGCTTGTGATCGTGAGTACGTGGCTGATGTGCGGTATTGCGGTGTCGAGGTCTGCCCGGGTGCCCGGAGGTGGTTGGCGTGTGCTGGCAGTCTGCTTCGATCCCTTGGCTTTCGCCCTGGGACCCAGGCATTTCCCTCGGGACTCGGGCCCCAGCCCACGGAGAACGACACGGTCCACTATGCGCCCAGCCGTCCAGCGACAGTCGATGTGCTCGTCGCCGATGCCGGCGAGGCTGTGCGAGTTTGGCTCGAGCGTTTCCCGGTGGGACATATCGGCGTGATGTCCGTGATGCCCTGCTCTTGTCCCGCGACCGTTACATATGGTGGCTCTCGATGCGGCCCTGGACGTCTACGCCGGACTGCACGGCCTCGTCGATCCCGACCACGCCAGCCTGGTAATGGTCGAGTCCGACGAACCCGCTGTCGCGATCGCCCACGCCGCGACGTCCGGAGGCTACAAGGTCGTGCTGACCTCGGATCCGGAAGTGGCACTCTACGCTCGTGAGGTCGGGGCGGCAGTGCTGATGGCTGCCGGTGGGGCCTTGCCTGCCCCCGAATCGGCCCCGACGGAGATGGCTGGTGGAAGAGCGCATCTCGTCTTTGCCGGCGAGATGGGGGGGTCGAGGTGAAGGTCGCGGCCGGACGCCGCTTCATGCTGCCGGCAAGATCTGCTCACCCGAGGTTGCTCGAGATCGGGGGCCGCTGGTTGCGCGAGGGTGGCATGGTGGTGATACGGGGGCAGGACCGCAAGGAACCGGCCGAACGGGTGAAGCAGCACGCGACGGCCGCTGCCGGCGGAATCCCTGGGCCCGAGGCAGCCTTCGTGGAGCGTGACCGTGACGGTGAGCTCCTCCTCGCCGGTCCTGAGGATCCTTCCGGCTTTCACGCCGGATGAGGCCTCGGCGAGCCGGGCTCAGCGAGTCCACCACCTGCGGCGACGTTGCACCGCGTGACTTGATGCATGCAGCCAAGTTCAGCGGGTTGCGTCGACGGCCCACGATACGAAACGTGATGTCGACCCCAGGAGGCCTCCATGACGACCGGACGAAATTCGTGCGCGCAAACGGTGCTGGTCGTCGAGGACGATCCCCGCATACAGACCGTGATCCGGATCCTTCTCGAAGAGGAGGGCTTCGACGTCGACGCCGTTGACCGTGCCGAAGACGCCCTCGACAAGTTCTCGGCCCTGCCCCATTCAGCCCGAACTCCCGGATCGTGCCCGTGTGGCCGTCGATCTTCTCACGTCCGACATCGAGTGGTTCCGGCGCTTGATCGAGGATCTCCTGGAGATCTCCCGGTTGGACGCTGGGGTGGCCAACCTCGCCTTGGAACCTGCACGGATTGACGAACAGGTCACCGAGACAATCGGCCCCCTCGCGCCTGACGCCCCAATGGAGATTGACCCGCGCGTCACGACAGAGCAAGTCGCTCTGGAGAAGCGACGCATCCAAGCCGCCATGAGGAATCTCGTCGAGAATGCCCAGACGCACGGTGGAGGGATTGTAGGGATCACGATTCGCCGGCTCGCCGACACAGCAGGTCGCCGTCGAGGACTCCGGGCCCGGAATCCCACCCGCAGAGCGTGAGCCGGTGTTCGAGCGCTTCCACCGCGGCTCCACCGCGGCTCCGCCGCGGGCCGTCGCCAGACGAGTACCGGTATGGGTCTCAGTCTCGCGCTCGCCGCCGAACACGTGCAACTCCATGACGGTCGAATCCGTATCGAGTCGCGCTCTCAGGAACCCGGCTTGCCGCGTCGTCATCGAGCTCCCGGTCGACCTCGAGGTGGCGGAGGAAGCATGAACCCACCTTGCAGAGCCGTCATGGCGTTGTGCTTCACGTCCGTTGTCACCGCGTGCGGGATCACCGCACAGCAGACACCCGCTCGCGTCCCCGCCGGACAGGTCCCCTATCGACTGCTCGATACGGCGCCGCCGACGACGACCCCGCCGAGTGGACCGACGCCAATAAGCATCTACCTCGTGGGTCCCGACGGTCGTCTCACACCGTCACACGCCAAGTTCCGACCGCCAGACCCTCCGACACGCTCGACGCTCTCCTCGCAGCCCCCTCGGACGGTGACATCGCCGCAGGACTCGCGACAAGTCTCGTCGGTCTGACTGCTGCTGTCCGTCAGAGCGGCCGGATCGCCGTGGTGGACTTGGGTGAGCTCCCTCCGGCTGCCACAGACGAAGTCCAGGCACCTTACGCTCAGATCGTCTACACCCTCACTGCACTGGAGGGTATCGACGCAGTGCGCTTCACCCTCGACGGCGACCCTGTCGCTGTTCCCCAGGGGGATGGATCACTGACGGAGATCCCGGTCGGTAGGGCCTCCTACCCCGAGTAGGCCACTCGGCCAGGCCACCGCGACCGAAATCTATGACGACGGGCGTACGGCGCGACCTTGCCACCCCAGCGATCGTGGGCGCTGCAGGACTCGAACCTGCGACCCCTGCCTTGTAAGGGCAGTGCTCTAGCCGGCTGAGCTAAGCGCCCGGATCCGGCACAGTACTACTCGTCCGAGGGCGACTCCGGCGAGAGGACGAAGACCGCGAACTCGCGGCGGCAGTACTTCTGGAAGTGCCCCCAGAGGGGGAAGTACTCGACGAGCGACGGCCATAGCTGCGCACGGTCCTCGCCCCTCACGCGGCGGGCCTTCACGGGCCAGGCCCGGTCGTGCACCTGCACTTCGGCGTGCGGTTCCTTCTCGAGGTTCCGCACCCAGTGCGGGTCGTCCTTGAACCCGGAGAAGGAGCCGACCACGATCAGGTCGTCGCCGTCCTGCATGTAGTTGACGCAGGTGACGACGTCGTTGCCCGTCTTGCGTCCTTTCGTCGTGAGCACTACGACAGGTGCCCCCTGCGTCGTGTCCATGCCCTTGCCGGAGGCCGACCGGTACGAATCCGCGTGGGTCGTCCCCGCCATGCGGATGATGTCCCGATTGCGGGTCATCCTCATCCGCTCCCACTCGTCTTCGGTCATGAAGTCCGGCTTCGGGGGATGCTCCTCGCCTGCCTCGATTCTGTCGAGCAGCTCCTCGCTGACCTCGGTGTCGTGGGAGTCCTCGGAACTCATCATGCCTCCTTGCTCGGCTCCGGCCCCGGCGCGGTCTCCCGCGCAGCTTCCGCAGCGCGGTCGTACTCGTCGAAGACCTCCTTGGCGATCCTGAACCCCTCGACCGCGGACGGAAAGCCTGCGTAGATCGCCGTGTGCAAGAGCACCTCGCACACCTGTTCTCTCGTCAGCCCCTGGTTCAGGCCCACACCCACGTACTGACGGAGCTGTTCAGGCTTGTGCGACGCTGCGAGCAGGGCGATCGTGACCATGCTGCGGTCCCGGATGTCGAGACCGGGGCGAGTCCAGACCTCGCCCATCACCGTCCCTATCGAGAAGGTGTTCCACTCGACCTCGAACTCGCTCGGCACCGGGAAGTTGGGCAGGCTCGGTGACCCGGCGAAGAGTTTCGCGGCGGTCGAGAATGCCCGTGTCAGCCGCTCACCGGAATCGTCGCCCACAGGTCCTCCTCCTCGCTCCGTGCCCCGGGATGGACGTTGCAGCGGCCAAGCTAGCGCCGGCGCTCACCGTCGCAGCAAACACTGTTAACCACGCTCTCGATCGGATCGCCGGTATGGAACGCACCTTCAAACGAACCTTCAAAGGACGAGCTCTGCCATCGTACGCAGGATGTTCTCGTCCCCGCTCACGAGGAGGGTGGTGACGCAAGACTCCTTCCACTCCTCGAGCTCGTCCCGGATCTTCTCACGGGGCCCGATCAGGCAGATCTCCTCCACCATCGCAGTCGGAACGGCGGCGATCGCCTCAGCCTTGTTCCCGTCGAGGTACAGAGCCTGGATCTTCGTCGCCTCGGCCTCGTACCCCATTCGACAGAACACGTCGAAGTGGAAGTTTCGGTCCCGGGCGCCCATGCCGCCGACGTACAGGGCCAGGAATGGACGCATCGCATCCGCAGCCTGTTCGACGTCGTCGTGGACGATCGTCGGGACCGTGCACGCGACCTCGAAGGTGTCGGCGGTCTGGCGCGCCCCCGGGCGTGCGAACCCCTCCGCGAGCTGCTCCCGGTACTCCTTGTCCATCTTCTTGCTGTAGAAGAGGGCAAGCCAGCCATCCGCGATCTCCGCGGTCATCGCGACGTTCTTGGGTCCCTCGGCACCGAGGTAGATCGGGATGTCGGTCCGCAGCGGGTGGACCGTCGAACGCAGCGGTTTGCCGAGGCCGGAGTCACCAGGAAGCCCGATCTTGTACCTCTCCCCGTCGTGGACGACCCTCTCGTCGCGGGCGACGATCTTGCGGATGATCTCCACGTACTCACGCGTCCTCGCGAGGGGCTTGGCATAGACGTCCCCGTACCAGCCCTCCACAACCTGTGGACCGCTCGCCCCGAGACCGAGGATGAGGCGCCCACCCGAGAGGTGGTCCAGCGTGATAGCTGCCATCGCCATCGCCGAAGGAGAACGGGCGCTCAACTGGCAGATCGATGTGCCCAACTTCACGCGCTGCGTCGCCGAACCCCACCAGGCGAGGGGGGTCAGGGCGTCGGACCCGTACGCCTCGGCCGTCCAGATGGATTCGTATCCGAGATCCTCCGCCGTCCTGATGAGTGCCGGGGTCTCCGGCAACGGACCCGTTCCCCAGTACCCGATCTGCAATCCGAGTTTCATGTCTTCCTCACGCGCCCGTCTCGACACTGGCCCACGTGGCCGGGCGCAAGCCTGAATTGAACCATGCGCGGTCAGCGAGAACACATCCGTTCGACGCCAACCGGGACCCCTCACCGACGCCGGTCGCCTCGTGGCACGGAAGCGCCCCGGCCGCGGCTACCGTTTCCGCCGTGCCAGGCAACAGAACGGACGAACCCAGACGCACACGCATCGTCGCCACGGTCGGACCGGCGTCCGCCACCGGGGCGCAGATCGCCGCGCTCGTCGATGCCGGCGCCAACGTCGTCCGTTTGAACGCCTCCCACGCCGACGTCGACGAGATGGCCCGCGTGATCGAGATCGTCAGATCCCTCCCGGCCGGAAAGCGGACAGGCGTCCTAATCGACCTCGCCGGACCCAAGCTCCGCCTCTCCCACGGCGTCTCGGGCCAGGTGGGAGATATCGTCGACGTCGCCCTCCCCGACACCGTCGAGTCCGGCGACCGCGTCCTCCTCGCAGACGGAGCCATGACCCTCGAGGTCGTCGAGGGCTCCCGCTGCCGCGTCCTCGTGGCAGGTGACATCCCTCCGGGAAAGGGGATCAACCTGCCCTCCTCCCGTCTCGACATCCCGGCCCTCACCGAGAAGGACGAGAAGGACCTCGACTTCGCCGTGTCCGCAGGAGTCGACTACGTAGCACTCTCCTTCGTTCGCACCGCCGCCGACCTCGACAAG
>QWHP01000483.1 GCA_021404985.1 Actinobacteria bacterium ATB1 | reverse complement strand
ACGAACTGCAACCGCTCGCCGACCTCGTCCGCCGGTGGGCAGATCGCAAGGGCCTCGACATCGCGGTGGAGCTGGGGATCGGGGACCGCGAGAGGTGGGAAAGTCTCGTTGGGCCCGACCTCGCGGCAGACGGGAGCCCGATCTCGTTCGACGGAGGAGTCCTACGCCTACAGGCGGGAGATCGACTCGGTGCGGCCCGTCTGAGATACAGCTCGGAGGCGATCCGGACGGTCTGCAACGAGCGTCTCGGCCGTGAGGTGATCCACTCCATCGTGGTGCGGGAGATGCCGCGTCGGTCGGGTTCCGGGAAGGACCTGTGGTAGTCTTGGAACCGTCGCGGTGACCGCAATTCGCATGCTTTGACCTGCGTGTCCGCGTGATCTCTTCCCCGCAAGACAGCCGCGTGGGGCCGTGACGAACAGCCTGAGAGGCACAGCATTGACCGATGCCCAGAGTGGCAGTTACGACGCTGCCGACATCACAATTCTCGAAGGTCTCGAGCCGGTCCGGAAGCGCCCCGGAATGTACATCGGGTCCACCGGTGAAAGGGGGCTGCACCACTTGGTGTACGAGGTCGTCGACAACGCTGTCGACGAGGCCCTTGCCGGGTACTGCACCCGTGTTGTCGTGACCCTTCTGGCCGACGACGGAGTGCGGGTCGAGGACAACGGCCGGGGGATCCCCGTCGACGACCACCCTGCACAGCCCGGAACGAGTGCCGTCGAGGTCGTCATGACCAAGCTCCACGCCGGCGGCAAGTTCGGTGGGGACGGGTACAGCGTTTCGGGCGGACTGCACGGAGTCGGAGTGTCCGTCGTCAATGCCCTGTCGAGCCGCCTCGTCACCGAGGTCAGACGGGACGGGGCAATCTGGCGGATGTCCTTCTCCGGGGGTGGGAAGCCCGACGGCCCTCTCCAGCGCGACGGCGAGACGGACGCCACAGGCACGATCCAGACCTTCTGGCCCGACGAGAGCGTCTTCGAGACGACACATTTCGATGCCGAGACTCTCGAACGGCGCCTGCGCGAGATGGCGTTCCTCAACCGAGACCTCGAGATGGTCCTCGTCGACCAGAGCGTCAGCCCGGAGACCAGGCGCGAGTTCCGTTACGGCGGCGGAATCGAGGACTTCGTCCGGCACCTGAACTCGGCCAAGGAGGCCCTGCACGAGGAGATGATCTACTTCTCCGAGCAGAGGCCGGACGCGGACGGCGGGGGTGAGTTCGAGGTCGCAATGCAGTGGAACACCGCGTTCTCGGAATCGGTCCACTCCTTCGCCAACACGATCAACACACACGAGGGTGGGACGCATGTCGAGGGCTTCCGGGCCGCACTCACCAACACCATCAACAGGTATGCCCGTACGGCCGGACTGCTGCGTGAGAAGGAGGAGAACCTCCTCGGAGAGGACTGCCGCGAGGGGCTGACCGCTGTGATCTCGGTGAAGCTTCGCGAGCCTCAGTTCGAAGGTCAGACGAAGACGAAGCTCGGCAACACGGACATACGATCTCTTGTCCAGACGGCGACGAACCAGAGACTCGCAGACTGGCTCGAACAGCACCCGGGTCCGGCGAAGGCGATCGTCGAGAAGTGCAAGAACGCCGCCCAAGGGAGGATCGCGGCTCGCAAGGCCCGCGACATCACCCGCCGCAAGGGCCTGCTCGATTCCGGTGGGCTTCCCGGCAAGCTCGTCGACTGCAGCGAGAAGGACCCGAGTCTGAGCGAGCTGTTCATCGTCGAAGGGAACTCGGCAGGCGGGTCCGCGGTGAAGGCCAGAGACCGCCGCACACAGGCGATCCTTCCGATTCGGGGAAAGATCCTCAACGTCGAGAAGGCCCGTCTCGACAAGATGCTCGGAAACGTCGAGATCCGTTCGCTCATCACGGCGATCGGTGCCGGCATCAGCGAGGAGTTCGACCTCTCCAAGGTCCGGTACCACAAGATCATCTGCCTCACCGACGCCGACGTCGACGGTGCCCACATCCGCACGCTGCTTCTGACCTTCTTCTTCCGGTACATGCGCGACATCGTCGAAGCGGGATTCGTGTACTCGGCGCAACCGCCGCTCTACGGGCAGATGATTGACAAGAAGATGTACTACCTGCAGAGCGACCGTGAGCTCGAGGAGCTGCGCGGCCGCCATTCGGACAAGAAGCTTGCTCCGGCGCAGAGGTTCAAGGGTCTCGGCGAGATGGACCACGACGAGCTCTGGGCGACGACGATGGACCCGCAGCGGCGTGTGCTGCGCC
>QWHP01000482.1 GCA_021404985.1 Actinobacteria bacterium ATB1 | reverse complement strand
TTGCGGCGCTGAAGGAGATCCCTGACCGACGCCAGCGTCTTCTTCGCAGGTTCCAGGGCACGCAACGGTGTCTGGGCGAGCCGCACGAGACCACGGGCGACGAGTCTCAGGTCCGACGGGATCGGCTCACCCTCCGTTGGATCCGGCTCCTCGGCCAGAAGCGGCGGCTCGGTTGGCTGGGGGGAGAACAAGGCTCCCATCACTGCTGCGCCCGCAACGCCGTCGAGTGCGGAGTGGTGGACCTTGGAGAGGATCGCCACCAGGCCATCCTCGAGTCCCTCGATGTACCACATCTCCCACAGGGGCCGGCCGCGGTCGAGCTTGAAGCCGATCAGGTCCCCGACCAAGGGGGCGAGCTCCCGGTCGGTTCCGGGAGGCGGAACGGCGATCCTGTGGAGATGCGCGTCCACCGAGAAGTCCGGGTCCTTCACCCAGAGGGGGCGGTCGAGGCCGAAGGGCACCTCTATCATCCGCTCCCTCATCGGCTCGAGGATCCGAGACTGATGCCCCACCATCCGGCGGAGCTCGTCGTAGCCGAAACCACGCGCTGCCTCGTGTGGATCCAGGATCATCAGAGCCGAGACATGCATGTGCCAAGGCCCACGCTCTGCATAGAGCATGTCGGCGTCGAACCCGCTCATGCGTCGCATCACATCCCCCCGGTTGGCGCACTCGGCCAAACTGTGGCCGACGTGCGGACACGAGTCAAGCGCGAGCGGGCCGGTCTGCCAGTCTTGGTGTCGTGGCCGAGATCGAGATCCGTCCCTACGAACCCAGCGACAGGGCCGGTGTGCGCGATGTCTGCTTTCTCACGGGCTACATGGGCGAACCGGTCGAGTTCGAATGGGCGGACGCCAAGAGCTTCTCGGACATCTGGGTGGGGTGGTACATCGACAACGAGCCGGAGTCCGCGTGGGTGGCCGCAGACGGAGTCGACGTCCTCGGCTATCTCGTGGGGTGCCGGGACACGGCCGACGGGCCGAACCTTGCCGCGATCTTCGTCCGCAGCGTTTTCACGCGGGGCCTCTTGCTGCGTCCGGGCACGGCGCCGTACCTGTGGCGATCCGTTGCGGACGTTGTCCGGGACCGGCGCCTCCCTCCGGTGGCACCCGATCTCGCACGGTGGCCGGCCCATCTCCACATAGACCTCCTCCCCGCGGCGCGCGGCAGTGGTGTGGGCAGACGGCTCATCTCGCTTTGGTGCGCCACCTTGCGAGATGCTGGAGTCCCCGGCGTGCATCTCGGCACACTTGTCGAGAACACCGGTGCGGTCGCGTTCTTCGAGGCGATGGGTTTCCGGCCGCACGGATCGCCGGTCGCGGTGCCCGGCGGGCGGACGCGTGACGGCGGTCGCCTGCATGCCCTTCTGATGGTCAAGGATCTCTGACGTGTCTGCGGGCCCGGCGCCTCCGGGGTTTCGTCAAGGCCGTCCGTTCGTGACGCCCGGACTCGGGTAGAGGATCCGCATGAAGGCGTCCCAGGCGCGGTCGGGCATGAGCTTGCGTGAGTGCATGAAGAGCCCCGCCATGCGCGGCACGACGTAACGTGTGCGCGGCCGCGCCGTCTCGAGCGCGTCGGCTATCACGGAAGCGACGACTTCCGGAGGCCTCGCGAAGTAGCGCAGCAAGCCCCTGTGCGCACCGACGAGCCTTCGCTCCATCGCCTCATACAGCTCGCCGTATTCCCCCCTGCCCTCCCTGCCGACCATGGTGGAGACCGCATGGTCGACCCAGTTCGTCGCGATGGCACCCGGCTCGACCACGACGACGTCGATCCCGAAACCGGCGACCTCGAAGCGAAGCGTGTCGCTGATCACCTCTATCGCGTGCTTGGTCGCGTGATAGGCCGCCCCGCCGGGTATCGAGATCTTGCCGCCGACCGAGCTCACGTTGACGATCCTGCCGCTGCGCATCTTCCGCATGCCTGGGAGGACGAGCTGGGTCAGTTGGAGGGGACCGAACACGTTCGTCTCGAACTGGTCGCGCAGACGCTCCGGGTGGATCTCCTCCACAGGCGCCTGCAGGCCGTACCCGGCGTTGTTCACCAGGGCACCGACGGCGCCGTGGCGGTCCTCGATCTCGCCGACGACCTGCTCGAGCTCGACCGGTTTCGTGACGTCCATCGTGCGGACGGTGCATCCGGCAGCCTCGAGATCGCCAGAGACCCGCGGCCTGTGCACGGTGGACCAGACCTCCCAACCGCGCGCAGCGAGCTCCAACGCCGTGGCGTGGCCGATCCCCGTCGAACATC
>QWHP01000038.1 GCA_021404985.1 Actinobacteria bacterium ATB1 | reverse complement strand
GGGGGGGGGGGGGGGGGGGGGGGGGGGGGGGGGGGGGGGGTGCGCGGGGGGGATCTCGGTGGGTGCGACCGCTCCGGGATCTCGGGTCGCGCCTTCGAAGACCGTCCCGCAGGATCTGCACTGCGGGGCATCCGGGTAGTTCATGGCCGAGCAAGACGGACAGATGAGAGTCATCTCGGCCGAGGGGAAGTCGAACATGTTCTCGGTGCTGCGACCCACTTGTGGCTGGCTGATGCGACGATACCATCCGTCCTCGGGGCGAAGCCCTTTCTGTCAGTCCACCCTCAGGCTCCGTTCTGCGGCTTCGACGACTTCGGCCACGTAGGCGTCCACCGGGATCTCCGGCTGGTCGGTCTTCGTGCCCAGTCCGAGAAGCGACGAAGCAAGGTCGAACATGACGATTCCGCCGAGGAACTGGCGCGCGAAGATGAGTGCATTGCAGGGGCGCGCCTCGCCTGCGTCGACGAAGTCCCTGATCCGAGCGGCGAAGTGGTTCAGGAGGTCGTCGATGACTTCTGTGACGCGACTGTCACCTTCGAGCAGTGTGCTCTCGGCCACGATCAGACGGAAGATGTCCGTGTCGCGCCGTGCTATCTCGAGCGCTGTGTACGCAGCCGCCTCGAGCGTCTCGCGGAGTTGCAGGCCCTCCAACAGGGGGGCGCCGAACTGCACGTAGGGCTGCAGGTGGCTCAATCCGTCCGTGATCACGGCGTCGAAGAGATCCCGCTTGGACTGGAAGTACCTGTACAGAAGTGCATCCGACATCTGTGTCTTGCGAGCGATCATCCGTGTCGTGGTCGCGTGGTACCCGTGCTCGAGGAAGAGCTGTCGCGCAACGTCGAGAATCTCCTGGCGGCGACGCTCACCTTCAGTGAGTTGCGGCTCTCGAGTTGCTGCCATCGGTGGATCTGTCGTTTCGAAAGGCCCATCTCGCGGGGGTGTCGCACGGGACCGGCCCCGTAGACTCACGGCTGGAGCTCGGTCGGGATGCGTCGAGTTCCGCGACACCGGACCCGCCTGTAGAGGGATCCTATATGGCCGAGGCAGAACGACAAGTCAGGGAGGACCCTGACCGACCGCAGCGCCTCGCGAGGCTCCAGCGCCACCTGTTGCGGGAGCTCACAGAGGCGAACCTGCTGGGTGCGACGATCATCGCGTTCTTCTACTTCATGTTCCAGATCGAGTCACTCGACGTTGCGACGCGCATCGCGATCTGGATCCTCGCGGGTGCGATATTCGTCGGCTTCCTTCTCGTCCTATACCTGTCGCACCGGATCACGGCACCGCTCATCGCCTGGTTGAGAAGGGACACATCTGACCCGCCTCCGACCCGCGTGCAGATCGCCGTGGTCGTCCAGCCGGCGGTCCATGCGCTGATCGTGTTCGCCCTCTGGGTGCTCTCGGCCGCCGCCTTCGCCACGGCGCAGGCGGTAACGGCGGACCAGCGGGTCCTGCTGAGGTTCTTCGTCGCGCTGACGGGACCCCTGATCGCCGGGGTGGCCACGGCAGCCATCACGTACCTGAGGGTCGAGCACACTTGGAGGGAGTGGATACCCGACTTCTTCCCGGCAGGGGACGCACCGACGAGCCTGCCTCTGCCCTCCCGGGGGGGCCTGAAGACGCGCCTCGAGGTCGCGTTCGTCCTCGGGACCGTTCTCCCGCTCGTCGCGATCGGGATGGCCAACTCATTCGGTCTGCGGCTCGGCTCGGCCGTGAACCCCACCCAGCTCACCTGGTTCATCGCCATCGCGGGCATCGTCGTGGGGGCCGTGCTGTCGGTGAACATCCGTCGCTCCATCACCGAGCCGATCCACCGGATCCAGGAGGCCATGGGGAGAGTGCGACGCGGCGATCTGTCCACCACTCTGGCGGTGGACCGCGTCGACGAGCTCGGGCGTCTCGAGAGCGGGTTCAACGAGATGGTCTCGGGGCTTCGCCGGCGCGCAGACATCGAGGAACTCCTGAACCGTCAGGTCGGTGGCAAGGTCGCAGAGAGAGCGATCCGTTCCGGCCCCACGGCTGCACGCGTAGGAGGCGAGATCCGTAGCGTCACGGCGCTCTTCGTAGACCTCGTCGCGTTCTCCTCATTGGCGGAATCGGCCCCACCGGGCGCGCTCGCAGCCCTCCTGAACGTCGTGTTCGGTGTCATCGTCGACGCGGTCGAGAGTCGGGATGGGATCATCAACAAGTTCCAGGGCGACGCGGTGCTCGCGATCTTCGGTGCCCCCGAGAACGACACGAAGCACGCCGAGCACGCCCTGGAGGCCGCCGAGGCGATCGCGAACGGTCTCGAAGCGGTGAACATCGACTTCGGGATCGGCATCTCCACCGGCGAGGTCTTCGCAGGCAACGTGGGGACCGAGACCCGTTTCGAGTACACGGTTCTCGGTGATCCCGTGAACGAGGCGTCCCGGCTGCAGGAGTTGACGCGAATCCTCGAACGGCGCGTGCTCCTGTCGGGTGCCACGGCCGATGCGGTGAGGACTGCCGTAGGGGGACGGCTCGTTTCTGCGCTCGTTCCACTCGAGCCGGTCGTGTTGCGAGGGAAGTCGGAAGCGACCGAGGTCTACAGCCTCAGTCCCGAGCTCTGGCGAGGGTCTTCGTTGGACGACGAGGACTCCGAGCCGGACGATGGCAGCGCTCCCGAGGAGTCAGACGGGGACGCGATGTCGCCTGGTGATGCGCCATCAGCGTCAGCCCTCCTCGAACTCCGCGCAGCTGCGAGAGCAAACACGGGTCCCGCTTCCGACGGCGGCGATGAGCGCCGCCTCTAGTGACACCGTCTCCACCGGGCGGCGATGACGGCCTCCCTGCTCCAGGCAGAGCACCGTGTCGGTTCCGCACACGGCGACTATGCCCGTGGCACACACGGTCCGGAGCGCGGCTGCGTTCTCGATCGAACGCACCTTGCGGGCGTGGATCGTGCTTCGCCAGCCTTCCTCCCCGACTTCCTCGACCTGGACCTCCGGGATCACCATGATCGCATCCCGGCCGGCCTTGCGGGCGAGGTCCTTGACCTCGTCGAACGTGTCGTAAGTTGCGCCGGCCTGCGGTGACTCGGCCACCACAGCCAAGGGTTCGCCTGCGGCGATGAGGTCGGGCACGTGGCGGCAGGGTGGAACCGGGTCGCCCTTCGTCGAAACGACGAGCCCGACTCCTTGGCAGGGGGGAGTGGCCATGGAAGCCTCCTTGGTGACTCCGGAGGGAGTGACCGGATCTCGGTGCCGACACTCGGAGGGCACCTTGCGTCTCGCTTGGTAACGGCCATTATGCCACAGCGGGAGGGCAGCGTGATAACGGCCGTTATGGGTTTCCCTGCATGGCTTCCACCCTGCCGACCGCCGTAGATGCGGCGTCGGCGAGGACGCCTGTCTCGATGTGCGGCTCCTCCAGGTTCACGGTGCTGAGGGCGACCACGACGTTCCCCTGCCGTCCCACGATCATCTGGGCCCGGAAGGGACGGCCGCTGCTGTCGGTTCCCTCGATCTCGAACGACTCGGATCGCTCGCCCACCTCGCCCACCTCGAGTGACGCCACTTCGGGCGTCCCCGACCCGGTGGGCTCCTGAGTGCATGTTCGGACCTCGGTTGCGAGGGCTTCCATGAAGGCGTCGGCCTGCGCAGCGTCGGTGAACACCAGCACGTTCTCGAAGAGGAGGTTCTCCCTCGGGTTGCCGTAGCCGACGGCGAGTCGACCCGCAGGGGGGTTCGCCTCGAGCAGGTCCTCAGAGCAGACCGAGAACCCGGCAAAGGTGACCTCGGCGACGCGGCTGAAGTCCGAGGGCAGGTCCCCGGAATCGACCAGGGCCCCTTTCAGCTCACCGACTTGCTCGGAAACGGCCGGATCCCCGATGCTCGTCGGTGTGGTGGCCTCCTCTCCCCGGTCGGTGGATGTGCAGCCTGCGAGAAGCAGGGAGAGAGTGGCCACGACAATGCATGAGCGAACGCGTCGGGAAGGCGGCCTTTGGGCCGGGGGTCTCACTGGCCTGCCAATCGCTCCTCGACGAGCTTTCTCACGACCGCGGCGTCGACCTCGTCCTTGTGTTCCTTCATGACTTCGCCGATGATCCTGCCGGACAGCTTCGGGTCGTTCCCGAGGCGGTCGGCTGCCTCGTCGACGAGAGCCGCGGTGGCCTCGGCGTCGAGTTTGCTGGGCAGCCAGCGTGAGAGGCAGTCGATCTCGGCTCTCAGCTTGTCCGCGTGTGCAGCACCGCGATCGCCGAGCTCCTCGTAGGTCTCGAGGCTCTTCGACAGCGACTTCACGTACGAGGAGATGACTCGCCGGTGGAAATCGTCGCCGTCGTCCCCGTCGAAATCAGACGCCGTCTTGGCCCTCTGGATCTCTGTGCGCGCACCTCTGAGCGCGTCGAGAGTGGTCCTGTCCTTGGATCTCATGGCGTCCGTGAGGGCGGCCTGGAGCTCGTCTGCGATCGGCACGCCGAGAACCGTAGCAGCAGCCGTCGGAGAGATCTGGCGGTTTGTCCGCTCCTGTTCCTACTGTCTTGTGGCGTGGAGAACCCATTCGACCTGAGAGGTCATGTGTCCGTCGTGACCGGCGGCAACAGCGGTATCGGCGCCGGCATCGCACGCGGTCTCGCCAGGTCCGGGGCGAGCGTCGCTGTCTGGGGGCGGCGCGAGGACGCCAACGCGGAGATCGTCTCGGAGCTGTCGCGTCTGGGGGGCGAGGGACGCGGGGAGCCTGCGGGGGTGGTGTGCGACGTCACCTTGGAGGGAGACATCGTCCGTGCCACAGGGGAGACCCTGGAGCGGTACGGGCGGATCGACTCCTGCTTCGCCAATGCAGGAGGCGGGGACCTCAGCCCGCTCCTCCACACGAGTCTGGAGCAGTGGGACCGCGTCGTCCGGCTCGACCTCACCTCCGTCTTCCTCACCTTCAGGGAGATCGCCCGCCACATGGTCGAGAGGGGCGGCGGGGGCAGGTTGATCGCGACCTCGTCGATAGGCACGATCTTCGGGATGCCCCGCCAGTCGTCCTACTCCGCCGCCAAGGGTGGCGTGGACGCGCTGGTCAGGTCCCTCGCGGTGGAGCTCGCACGCGACGGGATCCGTGTGAACTCGATCCTGGCCGGGTGGGTGGACACCCCGATGACAGCTCCCCTGCTTGCCTGGGAGAAGTTCGACCAGACGATCGTTCACAGGACCCCGCTCCGGCGTTGGGGACGTCCCCCGGACTTCGAGGGGCTCGCCGTCTACCTCGCCTCGGAGGCGTCCGAGTTCATGACGGGGGAGACCATCAGGTTGGACGGCGGTTACTCGGTCTTCTGAGCACGGCGGAGCAGGTTCGTTCCCGTCGCCTCGACGATCGTCCTGCCCTCGGTGTCGGACACCGACGCCCGTGCGAAGGCCACCGTGCGCCCCAGCCTGCGGACCTCACCGCGGACACGTAGCTCGTCACCCTGTCGCGCACCTCGGAGGAACGTCATGTTCATGTCGAGGAGAGTGCCGTTCTCGCCCTTCTCTAGCGATGCAAGCGTTGCGAAGGTCATCGCAGCGTCGGCCACGGCGCCGAAGACCCCTCCTTGGACGGGTCCGCTCGGGTTGCAGGCTTTGGGGTCCGGCACCCAGGTGCCCTCGACCCAACCGAGGCCGTCCCCGTCCACTCCGTATCTTTCGAGGTCGACTCCGAGCTCGCCGAGAAGCGCCATGCCCCCGTCCCCAAGCCAGCGGTCCATGTCCCTGGGCATCCCTGCGCCTCCTTGCGCCTCTCTCCGTGGATCTCTTCTCCCGGACCCGTTCGGGTACGGTGTCGAGGTCATCGTCGGCAGGAGAATACGGGAGGACACGTGGCACGCCCATTCCGCTTCGGAGTCCAGATGGGAACGCTCCCGACGGAGGGGTGGGAGGAGCGGGCCAGGCGTATCGAGTCCCTCGGCTACTCGACGCTGTTCTTCCCCGACCACTTCACACCGCAACTGGACCCCGTCGTGGCCATGACGGCCGCAGCCTCGGTCACGGAGAGACTGAACGTGGGCGCCCTCGTCTTCGGTGTCGACTACAGGCACCCGGTCGTCTACGCGAAGCTCGCGGCGTCTCTGCATCTGCTGTCCGGCGGGCGGCACGAGTTCGGCCTCGGTGCCGGGTGGATGCAAACCGATTACGACGAGGCGGGCATCGCCTATGACGCCCCTGGCATCCGCATCGATCGCCTCGGCGAGGCGCTCGAGATCATCCACTCGATGTGGACGCAGGACCGAACGACCTTCGTAGGGGATCACTACCGGGTCGAGAACATCGCGCGCGCTGCCGGGTCTTCGGACGGATCCCGGCCGAAGACCATCGTCGGCGGCGGTGGGCGCAGGCTCCTCTCGGTGGCTGCGCGCTGGGCCGACATCGTAGGGGTGAATCCGGCTCTTCCCACGGGGCGGGTCGAGCCGGACACGCCGGCCGACCTCACGCCGGAGCGAGTCCTAGAGAAGCTCTCCTGGATACGGGAGGCCGCAGAGGCGGCGGGACGCGACCCGGACGAGATCGAGCTCAGCTCGCTCTCGTTCATGGTGGCGATAACCGACCAGGGGGCCACGATCAGGGAGGGCATCGGGCAGGGGCTGGGCATGACCGAGGAAGAGGTCGCCGGTTGTCCGCTTTTCCTCGTCGGCACCGGGGACGAGATCCAGGATCAACTCGTTGCCCGCCGCGAGCAGCTCGGGATCAGCTACGTCGTGATCTCGACCGAGGACATCGGTATCGCCGAGCAGTTCGCAGAGGCTGTGGTGAAGCCGCTGTCAGGACGCTGACTCGGCTCGCGCCGGTCGGTCCAGGGCATCACGGATTGCCTCCACGAGCTCATCGCCGGCACGCCGCGGACTTCGTCCGATGGAGACCGCGTTGATCCAGCCGTGTACCAAGCCGTCGTGACGTCGCAGGGTCGTGGGGACCCCGGCCGCCTCGAGCCGTGCCGCGTATGCCTCCCCCTCGTCCCGGAGGACGTCGAATCCGGCAGTTGTCACGTAGGCGGGGGGAAGGCCGGTCAGATCGTCGGCGAGGAGGGGGGAGCAGCGAGGGTCCGTACCGTCGGCATCGCCGATGTAGTGGGCGCGGTACCAGTCCATCTGGGCTTCGGTGAGGAAGTATCCGTCGGCGAAGAGCTCGTACGAACGTGTCTTCGTCGAGAGGTCGGTCACCGGATAGATCAAGACCTGGTAGGCGGGACTCGGGCCACCGGCCGCGGTTGTCTGCTGGGCGACCGTGGCGGCGAGGTTCCCGCCTGCGCTGTCTCCGGCCACGGCGATCCTGGCCGGGTCCACACCGATCGCCTCGGCTTCGTCGACGGCCCAACGGAACGCTGCGGCCGCGTCGTCGAGAGCGGCTGGGAACGGGTTCTCCGGAGCGAGCCTGTAGGCGACCGAGAGGACGGCGAAGCGAGTTTCCCCGGTAAGGAAACGGCAGAAGGCGTCGTGTGTGTCGAGGTCGCACACCACCCACCCGCCACCGTGGTAGTAGACGACGAGGGGGGAAGGTGCCGAAAATTTGGCTGGCTTGTAGAGGCGAGCGAGGATCTTTCCCCCAGGGCCTGGGATCTCGACCTCTTCGACGACGACACCGGGCAGCGGCCGTCCCGCGAAGGTCAGTGCCTCTTCACGTACGATCCTGCGCGCCTCCTCGGGAGGATGCGACTCGAACGAGTCCCCGAAGAAGTCGAGGAGGCGGAGGCTGAGGCCCACCTCGGGTTCGAGGTCGAGGCCGTCGACGTGCGTCTTCCTTCCCGTCGTCAGGAACCGTTGCACGGGCGCCGGCAGGGCCGCGAGAAGACGTACGGCACCCCTGGTGGCGGTTCCGGTCAGGTTGCGGATCACGTCGGCTGGGTCGATGGAGGGCAACTTCGGCTCCCGGATCGTCGTCTGGTCTCGGTGCTCCCCGGCGGGCATTAGCCTGCACGACGCAAGACCTGAACTCCAACCGGGAGACCCGCACACGCACAGGAGATGCCGGGAGGCCCCAGTGGCAACGATCGGAATCGACCTCGGCGGAACGAAGATCCAAGCGATCCGCCTCCAGAAGTCCGGGACCGGGAGGCGACTCCCCGCTCGGTTCGGCGAGCTGGCAGACGGCGGTGACTACACAGGACCGGTGGGAAGTGGCTACGAAGTCACCGGGACGTTCAGGCTTGCGACGCCGGCGTCGGCGGGTCCGGGGGAGATCGCGGACGCGGTCGCTGCTGCGGCCAAGGAAGCGGGTGTGGACGACGTCACAGGTGTGACGATCGGATTCGCCGGCCCTGTCGACCACGGACGTGGAGTCGTGGTCAGAGCGCCCAACCTCCCCGCTTTCGGCGAGTCGGTCTCGTTCGCGCGGCTCGTGCAGGAGCGGATCTCGATTCCCGTCGCCCTCGAAAACGACGTCAACGTGGCCGTAGCCGGCGAACATCGGCTCGGTGCGGGCAAGGGGTCCCGAGACCTGGTGGGGATCTGGATGGGTACCGGGATCGGGGGTGGGCTAATCCTCGACGGGAGCCTCCGACGGGGCCCTCATGGGCTTGCAGGCGAAATCGGGCACATGGTCGTTCGGTTCCGGGGCCGGCGGCCCCCCGCAGGTGTCCGCGGTTCGGTCGAGGCCTATGCCGGTCGGGCGTCGATGCAATCCACTGCCGAGCGGTGGGCGAAGCGGGGCCGGAACACCTCACTCCTCCGGATCATGAAGGCGCGAGGCCGGGACAGGGCAACCAGCGGTGTCTTCCACCGGGCCTACGAGAAGGGCGACTCGGTCACGGTGAAGCTCGTCGGGGAGGCCGAGTTCGCGGTCGGTGTCGGTGCCGCCTCTCTGGTGAACGCTCTGGACCTCGACAGGGTCGTGATCGGAGGCGGGGTTGCCGACCGCTTCGGTGACGAGATGATCGCGCGCGTCGCCTCGGTCATGCGTTCGCACCTGATCGCGCCGGACGACGCGCCCGACGTCGTCGGTGCCCGATTGGGGGATCTTGCAGGCGCTCTTGGGGCGGCACTCCTCGCCGAAGGTCTGTGACGCGTCTCAGTTGCCCCCGCTCTCTCGGGCGCGCCCCGCGACCTCGCCCAGTCGTTGGATCTCGGTGAACGCCTCGTCCACAGCCGCGGCGGATTGCTGCACTTCTTCCGCCTCGATGTTGATGCGGGCGAGGATCGCGTTCCGCTCGTTGACGAGCCGGTTGAACGTCTGCAGGTCGGCTCCGAAGGCGGCAGCGATCTCCTCGCTCTTGGCTAGCTCCTCGGCGCTGAGGGCTTCGAGCTCTGCGATGTTGACGACGAGGGCTTCGACGGCGAGGAGGTAGGTGTCGACGGTCTCGCGTCCGCGTGCCACGGTGTCCGCCTCGTCCTCGCGGGCGGCGGCCGCTCTCGCGAGCTCTCCTGGCGTGACCTGGTCCTCGGACTCCGCCCGGATGCCGAGGAAGGCGAGGAGCAACCCGAATACCAGCAGGAAGACGCCGATTCCCAGGACGATCTCGGGCGCGTGCCCCGACCAAAGGCGCCGGAGCCGGCCAGGCTCGGTGTCATGCTGCCCGCGTCCGGGTCCGGCTGTCTGCCCCTCGTCGTATGCCTCGCGAGTCTGCGGCCGCGGATCGAGGGATTTGGCGGCCCAAGCCGACTCGTAGACACTTCGCACGCCGGTCCCGCCGGCCTTTCCTGTGGCAGCGTGCTTGCTCACGCCACCAGCTCCTGCAGTCGAGTCAGCGACTCCTGGAAGCGCTGTTTCGCCTCGGCTGCCGCGGCGAAGGCCTTCGCCCCCTCGTCGGCCATCAGTGCCTGAGCCTCAGTGGCCTTCCCCTCGTCCTCGAGCGAGACGGCCTGGTTCGTCACTTCGATGACGCGGTCGGCCGCTTGCCGGTACGCGTTGCCGGCCTCGAGCACGCCGCTGACGGCGTCTGTCACGTCTATCACAGAGAAGACCTGGGTCAATGCCTCCTCGGCGAGGTCCATCCGTTCGGCGTCCACCTTCGCGTACTCCGCCTCACGGTCCGCCGCCTCTGCGTCGAGCCTGTTCGCGGAAAACAGAGCCTGGAGGCCGAAGACGGCAGCAGCGAGGCCGAGGACAGCCATCGCCGCCCCTCCGGCGAGCATGGCCCGCTCCCGGAAGCCTCGGCGTTCGGACGTGTCCGCCGAGGTGTCGTGCTTGTGGACAGCCTCGTCCGTTTCGTCACGCTTGGTCTCGGCGGAAGAACCTGTCCACGTGATGTCGCCCGGGGAGGCTCTGGGAGGCCGATCCGTCGCGCGCCTCTGTGCCGGCTGTTCGACGGTCGGTGCCTGGTCGAGGGTTTCGTTGCTGTCACCCATTCGGATCCCTGCGAGCCTACAGGCGTCGTACGAGGGCTTCGGCAGGGGCCAAGCCCGTCGGGAGAGCGAGGGAATCCCGGACGGTGTTCTGGGTCAGAATCTCTCGGGTCCCTTGGTGGGACGAGACCGTGGGAGGTGCCGGGCAGTCCTGGTCGGGACGTTCCACGCCGGTGGAGCCGCTGCCTGCTCGGGATCCAGGAACGGTGACTCAGGACGGACACCGGGTCGGGGCCGTAGGTCGAGCACATCGGGTATCACGCCGCTGTCGAGAGCATCTTCCATCTCGGGCTGTCCGCCTGTCACGCGTTCACCGCCCAGGGATCCAAGATCGATCCCGCCGGGTGCGGCGAGCATGTCCGGCGGAGGGGGTATCTCCTCGTCGGCGTGTCCTGTCGAGCGGTCGGGGACCCCGATACCGGGCGAGGGACCCCAGAGGTTCTCCGGTTCGGGGGATTCGCCGCCCGGCAGGTGGATCGGGTCCGCCGGCCCGACGATCCGGTTGAAGTTGGAGAGGGCGATCAGGGAATGGTCGACGTCCGGGACGGGGAATCCGGGCAGATCTGTCCGCATGCTGCTGAAGTCGAATGCGTAGAGGATGTTGCTCGCCGCGGCGTTCCGGGTGGTGAGCGGCGGAAGACCGAAGCGCCACTGGATGAAGCGCAGGGCGGAGGTGTGGTCGTGGACCTGCGACCCCACGAAGCCCCGACGCGCCCAGGGTGAGATGAGGAGCGTCGGGACCCGGAAGCCGATCGGGGTTCCGAGCTCAGCGTGGTCGTCGGGCATGGTGGGTGGGACGACGTGGTCGAAGAAGCCTCCATGCTCGTCGTAGGTGATGACGAGGGCCGTCTTCGGCCACTGCGGGCTGTTCTGCAGCGCGCGCACCACGTCGTGCATGAGGCGCTGGCCCGCCTGGGCGTTGGCCGGGGGGTGATCGTCGGTCCCGACGATGTAGCCGGGCTCGAGCTGGACGACGGGCGGCAGACGCCCTGCTGCCGCGTCGGCGTAGAACTTCTGCATGGGCTTGAACCGGCTCGACCACCTCAGGGCCACATCGAGGTAAAGAGCCGTGAAGGGGACGTCGGTGAAGTAGATCCCCCAATCCACTCCTGCCCCGGAGAGCTGATGCCACACGGTACGTTCGGGTAGGCCGAGCGATCCCTCCGGGAACTCGTTCGACGTCCTGCCTCCGGACGTTCCGGCGTGCAAGTAGGAGCGATTCGGCCACGTCGGTCCCAGGATCCCGCAATGCCAGTGGTCGAACGTGACGTACTCGCTCGCTGCGGCGTAGATCCAGGGGATCTCGCGGCTGCTCATGTAGGTCATCGTCTGCGAGCCGGAGTCCCGCACGAAGCCCCCGTTGGATCCCCCGGCGAACTGGTCCGTGGACGAGTCCCTGCCGTGGTGTGGATCACCGATCGTGATCATCATCTCCTTGGCTGCATGCACGTAGACGGGATTTCCCTCTCCGTCGAGATTGTGCATCTCCCGCCTGAGACCCTCGACACCCGGAAGCCGGCCGAGCATGTGGTCGAAGGACCTGTTCTCCATCATGAGGACGACGATGTTCTCGATCGGACACTCGGACGGGTCGATGTCGGCGGCCTGTGCGCTCTGCATTCCGAGCAGGCGCGCGGATGCGGCGGCTCCGCCCATGATGGCTCCCGCGCGCAGGACGTCCCGGCGGCCCAATCCCATCCCTTGTCTCCTCAGTCCGCGAGTCGCTGGTCCGAGTCTCCCCGCGTCGAGGGTCGAGATGCAATTCGCCTCGCCGGTTGCGTGGGCGGCGTGTGGGGTCTTGGCGCGTGGATTTGTTTCTGGGGGTGGAATCGGCGCGCCATGGT
>QWHP01000481.1 GCA_021404985.1 Actinobacteria bacterium ATB1 | reverse complement strand
CGTACCTCTTGATCTGCTCCACCGAAGACAGCTTCGAGTTCGTATCCTCGACCGCTTCCGCCACGAGGCCTTTCACGGCATCCGAATCGGCCGGATCACCCTCGATTCCCTCCTTCTCCGCAAAGGCGGCGACCGCCTCTGCGTCGAGGGTGAGGAGCGCCGAGAGAAACTTCCGGCGGTCCCCGATCACGAGCGCCTGACTGATCCAAGGGCTGGCCTTGAGGGAGGACTCGATGTTCTGGGGAGATATGTTCTTCCCTCCGGCCGTGATTATCAGGTCCTTCTTGCGGCCGACGATCGTCAGATAGCCGTCCTCGTCGAGCTCGCCGAGATCGCCCGAGTGCAGCCAACCGTCCTCGAGCGTCTCCGTCGTCGCCTCTTCGTTGTGGTAGTAGCCCCTGAAGACGTTGCCGCCCTTGACGAGAACCTCACCGTCGTCTGCGATCTCGACCTGGCAGCCGGGAATCGGGGGTCCGACGGTCCCGATCTTTATCCGGGAAGGCGGGTTCAGCGAGGTCGGACCGCACCCCTCGGTCTGGCCGTAGACCTCGGCGATCGGCAGCCCGATGCTGTGGAAGAAGACCAGCGTCTCCCGCGTGATGGGTGCAGCCCCGCTGATGACGGCTTCCACCCGGTCGAAGCCGACCTGAGCGCGCAGTTTCGACAGGACCACGCGATCGAGTACGGGATGCAAGATCCTGTCGAGCAGTCCGGGTGACCGTCCGGCTTGCGTCGCCTCCACGACCCGTTCCCCGACGTTCACGGCGGCCTTCACGAGAGTCGCCTGGATCCCCTCCATCTCGTCGAATCGCGCCTTGATCGCGACCTCGAACTTCTCGAACACGCGGGGAACGGCGAAGAACACGGTCGGCCTGCATACCTTGAGGTCGTCGCGCAGCGTGTCGATCCCACCCCCGAACCACGTCTCGCCACCCAGGTTGATCATGTTGTAGTGGCTGACCATGCGCTCTGCGATGTGCGCCAGCGGGAGGAACGAGATGAACACCGCGTTCTCGAGGTCTAGGATTTGGCGGAGCGAGTCCGAGGTCCACACCACGTTCGCGTGCGTGAGCATCGCACCCTTGGGCGGACCCGTCGTCCCCGACGTGTAGATGAGGCAAGCGAGGTCGTCCGGGCGCACCTCCTCGCAGGCGGCCGTGTAAGCATCGGGATCCGCCTTGTCCAGCTCGACCCCCTTCTCGCGCATGTCGTCGAAGGTCGCGTCGGCCTCTCCGTCGCTGAAAGTGACCGTCTTCTTGAGCGAGGCAAGGTTTCCACGGATCTCGTTCACCTTGGCGAGCTGCTGCTCGTTCTCGACGAACACGACCTTGGAGTCGGAGTGCTCGAGTACGTACTGGACCTGCTCCGGTGAGTTGGAGTGGTAGACGGGAACTGCTACGGCTCCGCACGCGAGCGTCGCGAGGTCGACGATGTGGTATTCGGCCCGGTTCCCGGAGAGCACGGCGACGGCGTCGCCCTGCCCGACTCCTTCGGCGGCGAGAGCCCGGGCAAGAGCCCGAACCTCGGCGCCGTAGTCGGTCCAGGTGCGAACCGACTTCGAGCCCTCCCGGTAGGTGATCAGAGCCGGCTTGTCTCCGAGCTCTCGGACCCGATCGTTGAACATGGCGATGATCGTCTCTGCCATGGTAACCCCTTGCTGGAATGGAGCGATTCCCCTGGTGTGGGACAATGCCCGGCACGGGTTCAGGATATTGGATATCCCCATGCCTTGTCGTAGCGTCCCGAACGCCCCCGTCGCGAACAGCAGGATCAGGCGTAACGCCGGCTCATCCACTCGACGAACACGCTCCCCTGGTGATCCCACGTGAGCATCTTCTCTGCTCGATGCCGCCCTGCAGAACCGACTCGCGACGCGAGGGACGCATCGGACAGGTAGTCGGTGAGGGCACCGACCACCGAGACTCGGGAGCGGGCGTCCACGAGCGTTCCCGTGACCCCATCCTCCACGGCGTCCACCGACCCCCCGGAGCGCCCCGCGACCACAGGCCGTCCGCAGGCTCCGGCCTCGACGAACACGATTCCGAACCCTTCCTCCTCGAGGCCGAGCCAGCGGTCGTGACAGAGCATCGTGGACACGTCGGCCGCCCTGTGAACGTGGACGACGAGCTCGTCCGGAACGCGGCCGAGCATCACGACCACGTCCCCGACGCCCTCGGCCCGGATCAGGCCCTCGAGCCGGCGTCGCTCGCGCCCGTCACCGCCTATCGCCACCTGTACGCCGGGCACCCTACGTGC
>QWHP01000037.1 GCA_021404985.1 Actinobacteria bacterium ATB1 | reverse complement strand
CCACGAAGTCTGCGCCGCATGCCGCGTACTCCTCGATGTTCTCCGCGTTCACACCCCCGCTGATCTCGATCGTCACCCGGCCGGCAACAGCCTCGACAACGGCTGCGACCTCTTCCGGCGTCATGTTGTCCACGAGGACCATGTCGGCCCCCGCCTCGGCCGTCTCCACAGCCTGCTCCAGCGTGTCCGCCTCGATCTCGACCGGGAGGCCTGGCCATGTGGTCCTGGAGAGCTCGACAGCATCGCGGATTCCGCGGCCTTGCGCCCTGAGACCGGCAAGATGGTTGTCCTTCACGAGAACCGAGTCGAAGAGCCCCATCCTGTGGTTCACCCCGCCCCCGGCCCGCACGGCGGCCTTCTGGAGCGCTCGAAGGCAGGGCAGGGTCTTGCGCGTGTCCCGCACGCGCATGGGGGAACCGAGGTCGTCGAGCGTCTGCACGATCTGTCGCGTGACGGTGGCGACACCGCTCAGATGGGTGAGGAAGTTCAGCGCAGTGCGCTCGGCAGTCAACAGGTCCGCGAGCGACCCCTCGATCTCTCCCGCGGATTCGCCCGGCGGAACCAGGTCCCCGTCCGACGCTCCCCAGCTCACGTACAGGTCGAAACGCCCGCACACCGCCTCAACTGCCCAGGTACCGGCGAGGACTCCCCCTGACCGGAACCGGAGCTGTCCTCGCCCGGATGCGTCCGAGTCGACGAGGGCAGCCGTCGTGACATCACCGGCAAGACCCAAGTCCTCGGCGAGAGCGGCACCCACAGCGGCTTCGACCGCGTGCCAGGGAGGGGCCACAGGGCCCGGACCCGCCAACCCAGCCCTCATGTGAACACCTCCAGTCGCCCATCCTCGGTCAGCCTCTGGAAGCGCCTGTGCCTCCACTCGGCCCGCTCCTCGGGGAAGTCCTCACGGACGTGACAGCCGCGAGTCTCCTCGCGCATCAGCGCTGCGATGGCCAGTGCCTTCGAGGCGACAAGCAGGTTCCCGAGGGGACCTCCGATGCGCCCCGCGCCGAGCGCGGTGATCTCCCGTGACGCAGAGTCGAGCTCGCTCCCCGCCCTCACGACCCCGACCTTACGCGTCATCAGCCGGCGGAGTCGTGGGATGACCTCGGCCGCGGGCGTGGCCCGGCCTTCGCCGTCTCCGACGGAGAACGAGCCCGCCACCTCGCCGAACCATCGGGCGGCACCCTCGACGTGCTGCTTTCCCTCGTCTCGCTCTTCGAGGGCGTTGCCGACGCGGCGTCCGAAGACGAGACCCTCCAGAAGCGAGTTCGAGGCAAGGCGGTTCGCGCCGTGCACGCCTGTGCAGGCGACCTCACCGCACGCGTAGAGACCCGGCAGCGACGTCCTGCCCTTGAGATCCGTTACGACGCCGCCGCAGAAGTAGTGCGCTGCGGGGGCCACAGGGAGCCAATCCTCGCGCGGGTCGAGGCCGTGGGATGTGCATGTAGCCATGACGGTGGGGAAGCGCCGCGGGAAGTCCTCGACGGCGCGGGCATCGAGCCAGACGTGGGCGGAACCCGAATCCCGCATCGTTCGGAACACCGTCTGCGCCACGATGTCCCTGGGAGCGAGATCCTCCATGGGATGCACACCTGACATGATCCTCTCCCCCTGCGCCCCGCGCAGGACTGCACCCTCACCGCGCACCGCCTCGGAGACGAGAGGCCTCGGACGTTCGTCGACGACGAGCGCCGTGGGGTGGAACTGGACGAACTCGAGGTCCGTCACGACGGCACCCGCCCGGATGGACATGGCGAGCCCGTCTGCCGTCGCGACGTCGGGATTCGTGGTCACGTCGTACAGGGCACCCGCGCCGCCGGTCGCCAGGACGACGGCGTTCGCCTCGATCTCATACGTCTGGGCGTCGTAGTCGCTCACGCGCACCCCGGCGCAACGTCCCCGCTCCAGACGAAGCCCCGTGGCACGGCAGTCCTGCACCAGTTGCACGTCGCTCTCGCGCAGCTCCTCGCCGAGCAACCGCTGCAGTTCGGCTCCTGTAGCGTCCCCACCGGCACGGAGGATGCGCGCCATCGAATGGCCACCCTCGCGGGCGAGTGCGAGCCCCCCGTCGGCCCTGTCGAAACGAGCCCCGCCGGCGAGGAGCTCGACGATGCACTCCGGCCCTTCGTCCACGAGTACACGGAGAGCATCCTCGTCACAGAGTCCGGCACCCGCACGGACCGTGTCCTCGAAGTGGAGGTCGGGCGAGTCGGGCAGTGCGAGCGCCGCGGCGATCCCGCCTTGCGCGTACCTCGTCGTCGACTCGTCAAGGCTCTCCTTGGTGACGAGCGTCACCCGACGAGACCTTATCGCGAGAGCCGCAGCCATCCCTGCGATCCCCCCGCCGACGACGACGACGTCGGCGCGAGCCGGGATGCCCGTCAAGCGGCGTGCTCCGCGAGACCCCCGGCAATTCGGTTCTCCTCGTCGACCAGCACGACTCGCGGTCGATGCTCCCGGGCAGCCACCTCGTCCATCTGGACGTAGCTGACGACGATCACGAGGTCGCCGACATCGACGAGGTGAGCCGCTGCGCCATTGAGGCAGACCTCTCCGGGAGCGCCCTCGATCGCATACGTCTCGAAGCGGTTCCCGTTAGTGACGTCGAGCACGTGCACCTGCTCGTTGGGGAGGATGTCCGCCGCGCGCATCAGCTCCGGGTCGAGTGAGATGCTCCCGATGTAGTCCAGGTTCGCCGCAGTGACGGTCGCCCTGTGGATCTTGCCGTTCATCATGGTGCGAGTCATCGGCCGGTCCCTCCTCGTCGTTGCCTGGCCGTGTCAGTTGATCTCGCCCGCATCCACGGTGACGGACGTGCCGTCGATGTGGAGTACGACGTTGTCGATCAGCCGTGCGGGCCCGAGACGGGCCGCGACGGCGAGAAGGACCTCGCCGTCCAGACGCTCGAGTGGTTGGACCGTCCTCGCGTCACGGACTTCCACATATTCGACGTCGAGGCGGGGCTCTTGCGCCAGCACTGACAGGGTCTTCCCGACGACAACTCTAGGTTCCCGCTCGCCCGCCACCACCAATTCCGCCCCGGTGCTCAGCGCCGCGAACAGCCGGGGCGCGATCCGGCGCTCCTCGGGACTCAGGTAGGCGTTTCGGGACGACATCGCGAGGCCGTCGGACTCACGGACCGTCGGGCAGCCCACGATCTCTGCACGGAACGAGAGGTCAGCGGCGAGCCGCCGGACCAAGGCGAGCTGTTGCGCATCCTTGCGCCCGAAGAAGGCCGCGTCGGGATCGCACGCCGCGAGCAGCTTCGTGACGACAAGGGCGACTCCGTCGAAGTGGACCGGACGCGACCGGCCACAAAGGTCGTCGCCTATCAGCCCGACGTGGACACGCGTCAGGGGTTCGCCCTCCGGATACATCTCCTCGGTCGAGGGTTGGAAGAGGAGGTCGCAGCCCGCCGCCTCGAGCTTCGCAATGTCCCCCTCGGGGTCGCGGGGGTAGGCGTCGAGATCCTCCCCGGCGCCGAACTGGAGGGGATTCACGAAGACGGACACGACCACGAATCCGCATCTTGCGCGGGCCCGCCGGACGAGAGAGACGTGACCCGCGTGCAGGTAGCCCATCGTCGGCACGAGTCCGACTTCGTCACCTGACGTCCGCGCGGACCCGACCCGGGTCCTCAGGTCGGACAGCGCGGTGACGACCTCCATCAGATCTCACTCTCTGCGCCCGGACGCAGAGTCCCGGCAGGCTCCAAGGCAGCCCCGCTCACGTCCCTGGCGAGGGGATCGTCCATGAGCGCGAGGATCCGGCGTGAGACAAGCCGGTACGTCTCAGCGAGCTCTGGGTCGACGGTGCCGAGCGACTCGCGGTGACGCCTGACGACGTCGGCGTCCCCTCGCCGGACGGGGCCTGTGAGCGCAGCCTTGACTCCCACACCGGCCACGTTCCGCGCCGTCGATGTCAGCAGAGAAGCCACCATCACCCGGGCATCCTCCTCGGCAACGCCTGAGGCGACGAGGACTCTCTCTGCTGCCGCGCACATGGCAACCACGAGGTTCGCTCCCATTACGGCACCGGCGTGATACAGGGTGCGGTCCACACCCGCAAGGCTCACCGGACGGCCACCGAGATCGGCGACGATCTCGAGGAGCCAGGCCTCGTCACCGCGGGACTCCACTCCCATCGGCTTGCCGTGCAAGGTCGCAGGATCCTCGGGGGGCACGAGGGGTGTCACGGGATGCAGGATTCCCACCCTCGCTCCGGCCCGACTCGCGGGGTCGAGCACGTTCAGGCCGAGTACCCCCGAACAGTGCACTACCGAATGGCGCGGCCCGAGTCCGGAGGCGACGCCGGCAACCACTCCCTCGATCGCGTCGTCGGTGGTGGTGACGAAGATCAGATCGGCCGAGGCCACACATTCGCCCGGGGATGCGGGGAGCCCATCCACCTCGCCGGCGAGCGACGCGGCGGATTCGCCGGCTCGCGATGCGACGGCGGTGATCCTGTAGGCAGCGCGGCGCAGGCCGTGGGCGATCGCGGATCCGGCCTGCCCGGCTCCGATGATGGCAACCGTCCTCGTCAACGCGTCTGCTCCGGCACGACGGGTCCCACGACTCTGAGGCGCCCGCCGCACCTGCAGCGGTGGCGCCTCGCGAAGCGCGTCGCGAGCCGTCGGTCGTCGTACGCGGCGTACGCGAACCCGCACCTGCGGCACTGGACGCGGAAGTCGCGGGGAGGTGCTGCGTCTCCGGACGCTCTGTCCAGCACCTGTACGGGAGCCGCACAACAGAGGCTCCTCGACGCGACCTCGTCACGACGCCGCCTCGAATACGATCCGACGGCCGTCTCGCAACGCGTGCAAAGCCACAAGTAGCGGCCCGAGCCGGGTGCCTGGTTGCGGGCCCTGAGGAGATCAGGGGGAGGTTCGAGCCCCTGTCGCGCCAGGGCAGAAAGGAACTCGCGCCTCCAAGCGGCCCCGTGGCCCTGGCCTGGCAGCAGGACGTGCGCGTACTCGTGAGTGAGCGTCTCGACGAGCTCCCCGGGGTGGGCATCGTGGTACGCGGGCGAGATCTCGATCACCGCGATGCGGCGGAACAGGACGCGGCCGACAGTGGACCGCAGACGCGGGTTCCACCTCACCTCGACCTCACCGGTTCCGGCGGGAAGCCTGTCGGAGAACCCGACCCGGATCACCTCGCGCAGAGCAGGCACGAGGTGGGGATCCCCCACCAGCGAGACCGGATCGGCGGGAAAGAGCTCGAGCTGTGCCATCGCTCCGAAACTACGAGATCAGGCCTTCGGTATGCGACGACACGTAACCGGCGATCAGTCGAGCCGGAGATCGGTCCGGCGGACCCCTGACGTTTCGACCGCAGACAGGTCGACTGTGGGATCGACATCGGCGAGCGGGACGAGCACAAAGGCGCGAGCGCTCATCCTCGGGTGCGGGATCGTGAGGGTGTCCGTCCTGTATACGAGGTCGGCGCTCCTGAGAAGGTCGATATCGAGGGTCCTGGGCCCCCAGCGCACGGTGCGCACTCTCCCCGCACCCGTCTCGATCTCCTGTGTGAGCGCGAGCAGGTCGCGGGGAGACAGGTCCGTGCGGACACTCACCACTGCGTTCAGGAACGGCCCCTGCGTCGGACCCCCGACGGCCTGGGTCTCGTAGACGTGGGAGGCTGCCACGATCTCGACCCCCGCCACTCGCAGGGCCTCGACGGCGTAACGGAGGTTGGCGAGCCTGTCGCCCAAGTTCGATCCGAGGCCGAGATCGAACGGGCGACCCGCCGGTGCCCCATCCCGGGTCTGCACGCTTCAACCTTCCCGACGGCGAGTGACGGTGACCGCGACTGTCTCGGCGTCGAGGCCGAGGGGCACCTTCGGCTTGGCCACCCGGACGACAACCTGCAGGATCCGCTCGTCTGCGAGGATCTCGTCGCACACACGCCCCGCGAGCCGCTCGAGGAGCTGCCAGCGCTCACGCTCGACCAGGGAGGCGACATGGCCCGCGACGGACACGTAGTCGATGGTGTCGTCGAGATCGTCCGACCACTCGGCTGCGCTCGTGTCCAAATCCATGCGTATGTCGAGCACGAAGGGTTGGGGCCGGGTCTGTTCCTCGGCAAGGACGCCGTGCCTGGCGAGGACACGTAGGCCGAGTATCTCCACCGTTCCCGGCGGGGATGTCGACGTTCGTGCGGGGAGTGATTCCTCGGCCAAGGTGCTCGGCTCCGTCACTCTCGGACACCGGCTCCGGCGGCCTGGATGACCCCACGGCCGGACGGCCCGAGAGGTCTGCTCGTGACGGCCTCGATCGTCGCGACCGCCGACGGCTGGTTTGCCACGAGGCCGGCATGCAGCAGCCAGGCGCCCACGAGACCGCACAGCTCGTCGTCGACATCGTCGGCATGCACGAAGGTCTTGGCGTGCTCCTCGCGTACGAGGCGGTCGAGTACGGAAAAGACCTCGTCGAGGTAGCGGGGCGCGTCACCCGGCGGGATCGGAATGTGGACCGCGTGGAGTCCGGCATCCTCGTACATCGGGATGTTGTGGGCGGCCTGGAGGAGTGAAACCACGGCGTCGAACTCGTTCTTCTGGAGCCAGCAGATCTCTTCCTCGCGGCGGATCCGCCGATGGGTGGTTCCCGAACCGCCGGGTCTTTCTCCGATCGCAAGGCGGTGGGGAACGATCCAGGACATCGTTCGAGGACGCAGACCGATCATCGTGACTTGGAACATAGTCGGGTGTGTCAAGCGTCCGGCGACAGACTCGGCAGAAGGCGCAGGTCATCGGCCCATCTCACGGCGGCGACCGTTTCCGGGACGTCGTGCGTTCGGACGATGGAGGCTCCGAGCAGGACAGCCGTCACCGCGGTCGCGAGGCTCGGGACGAGCCTGTCCGAGGCGGGCAGGTCCAGCAGGTGGGCGAACATGGACTTGCGCGAGGTGCCGACGAGAACGGGCAGGCCCAGCTCCGCGAGCTCGTCGAGGCAGCCGAGCAGCGACAGGTTGTGTCCGAGCGTCTTGCCGAAGCCGATACCGGGATCGACTGCGATGGTCTCGGGCTCACATCCTTCGAGACGTGCGGCTCTCACCCTCTCCTCGAGAAAACCTCGTACGTCGGCGACGACATCGTCGTACGAGGGTCCTTCCTGCATCGTCGCCGGCTCTCCCCGCATGTGCATCAGGACGAGGCCGCAGCCTTCGCGCGCGGCAACCCGGAGCGTGGCCAGTCCCCGGTCGTCGCCAACCTGCCCCGGACGGACGTACAGCCCGGCAGAGACGTCGTTGACGACGGCAGCCCCGGCTTCGACCGCCTCCCTGGCAACGACGGGTTTACGCGTGTCGATCGACACACACACGCCCTCGGCAACGAGCCGTTCGACCACGGGTACCGTGCGCCGGATCTCCTCCGAGTCGGGGACGGTGGCGGCGCCCGGGCGGGTGCTCTCACCCCCGACGTCGACCACGTCGGCACCTGCCTCGACCATGGCAAGCCCGTGCCCGACGGCTCGCGCGAGGTCGGAGTACCTGCCTCCGTCGTAGAACGAATCGGGCGTGACGTTCAGCACGCCCATCACAAGCGTGCGGTCCAACGGCAGGCGACGCGATCGACACCGCCAGATTCCCGCCATGTACCTCGCCCCTGTCAGCCGGTCGTGTGTCTCAGCAGCGACATCGCCTCGGCGCGCGTGGCGGGATTCGACTTGAAGATCCCCCTCACGGCCGAGGTGACGGTGACGGCCCCCGGCTTGCGAACACCCCGCATGGACATGCAGAGGTGTTCGGCCTCGATGATGACCATGGACCCCTTCGCGTCGAGCACCTCCATGATGACGTCGGCGATCTCGCTGGTGAGGCGTTCCTGGACCTGGGGGCGCCGGGCAACGACCTCGACGACCCTGGCGAGCTTGGAGAGCCCGGTGATCTCGCCGCGGTCGTTCGGGAGGTAGCCGACATGGGCGCGGCCATGGAAGGGGACCAGATGGTGCTCGCACAGGGAGTAGAAGGGGATGTCTCTCACCATGACGAGCTCGTCGTGGCCTTCCTCGAAGACGACGCTCAAGGCTTCCCGCGCGTCCTGGCCCACACCGGAGAAGAGGTCGGCGTACATGTCAGCCACGCGTTCGGGTGTCCGCTTCAGGCCGGGCCGGTTCGGGTCTTCGCCGATGGCCTCGATTATCAACCTGATCGCGTCCTCGATCTTCGATCTGTCCACGGTCGCCCTCAGCTCGGGGCCGTCGATGTTGTGTTCGTACTCGTTCATGGCGCCTCTTCGCGTTCTCCGAGTTCTGCGATCACATCGGGTTCCGAAACACCCGCGTCCAGCCCTCCGCCGAAGGGGACGGGCGGTTGTGCAACCACACCGGACAGGAGGGCTTCGAGGGTCGCTCCGCGAACGGTTTCGTGATCGAGCAACTCGGCGGCAAGCCGCTCGATGGTGAGACGATTCGCCATCACCACGTTGACAGCCTTTGAGGAGGCCTCGGCGAGCAGCCGGCCGATCTCGTCGTCGACCCGTGCGGCCAGATCGTCGGAGACCAAACCTTCGGCAGCGACATCGCCCTCCTTCGGGGACATCCCGATCCGGCGAGGCCCGAGTGTCTCGCTCATGCCCAGGTCGCACACCATGCCACGGGCGATCTCGGTCGCCCTGTGGATGTCGTCGGCCGCTGCGCTGGACGGCTCACCGAGGATCACGGTCTCGGCTGCGCGTCCTGCAAGAAGGGCGACGAGGTCGTCAACGAGCTCGGACCGCGTGCGCAGTTCGCGATCGTCCTCGGGGGCGGCCACGGTCATGCCGAGAGCGCGATCGCGACCCACGATCGAAACCTTGTGAACAGGGTCGATACCTTGCATCGCGGTGATGACGACCGCGTGCCCGGACTCGTGGACTGCTGTTATGCGGCGCTCCTCGGCCGACGGGATCCGACCCGATTTCTCGGGCCCTGCCAGCATCCGGTCCACGGCCTCCTCGAACCATGTCGATCTCACCAGGCCTTCACCGGCCCGGGCCGAGAGAAGCGCTGCCTCGTTCACGACCGCGGCGAGGTCTGCACCCGAGAAGCCCGCCGTGTGTCTCGCCACCGAATCGAGGTCGACCTCCGACGCCGTGGGTACCCGTCGAGTGTGGAGCTCGAGGATCTTTCGGCGGCCATCGAGATCCGGGAGCTCGAGGCTGATGCGCCTGTGGAACCTGCCCGGGCGAAGCAACGACGGATCCAACACTTCGGGCCGGTTCGTGGCTGCGAGGACGACGATGCCCGAGTCGGGCTCGAGGCTGTCGATCTCGGCGAGAAGCTGTCCCAGGGCCCTGTCCTGTTCCCGCCCGATAGCGCTGTCGTCCACTGCATGCCTGTGACCCAGGACCTCGAGGTCGTCCATGAACACGATCGCGGGCACATCTCGGTGCGCGTCCCGAAAGAGATCCCTGATCCTCAACGAGCTCTCCCCTGCGCGGAGGTTCACGAAGTCGGATCCGGACATGGAGAAGAGCGGAACTCCCGCCTCACCTGCGGTCGCCCTTGCCAGGAGGGACTTCCCCGTCCCTGACGGACCGCAGAGCAGCACCCCGCGCGGTGCACGCGCTCCGATCTCCTTGAAGCGACGTGGGTCGGCGAGATACTGCTGCAGGTCCTCGAGCTCTTCGATCGCCTCGTCGACGCCCGCGACGTCGGAGTACGTCTCCTTGGGTGGCCTCGCCCCGCCTCGGAACGAGCGGAGCCTGCGGAGGGGATAGGTCGTCGTACCCGCGAAAGCCCAGATCAGGACCAAGGCACCGCCAACGACGAGGAGGGGAAGGAGGTTCCCCACCCATCCCGAGATCCGGCCGAGAAATCCGCCACCCGACGACACCCGCACTTCCACGCCGTTCGGCGCGACGGCGAGCTGGGCCGTGAGCTCGTCGGCATACTCCGCCGGGTACGGGACCGTGTAGCGGGTCCCGTCCTCGAGCTCGCCCTCCACCCGATTCGCCGCATCGCGCACGGTCGCCGTGGTGACCCGCCCCGCGGACAGATGGCCCAGGTAGGTGTCGAGTGCCATCTCGGCCGGCCGGTTGCCGGTACTCCAGACGAGGACGGCGAGCACAACGCCGAGGACGGCGACACAGGAGGTTAGGAGAAGGGTTCGAAGTCGAGAGCTCACGATGAACCACCACGTGGGCGGATTCGAGTACCGCCACGGTACCTCAATCCACCCAGGTACCTCCAGCGTTGCTGCGTTCAGACGCCGTCGAGCACGGCTAGGTGGGGCAGGTTCCTGTAGCGGCCGTCGAAGTCGAGTCCGTAACCCACGACGAAGTCGGGGGGGATCTCGAAGCCGGTGTAGCGAATCGGGAGCTCCACCCTCTGGCGGCTTTCCTTCACCAGGAACGCGCAGACCTCCAAGGACTTGGGTTTTCGCATCTTGAGGTTGCGCAGCAGGTAGTGCAGGGTCAACCCCGAGTCGACGACGTCCTCGACGACGAGAACGGAGCGGCCTTCGAGCTCGATGTCGAGATCCTTGAGGATGCGCACGACACCGGAGGAGTGCGTCTGGCCCCCGTACGACGAGACGGCCATGAAGTCGAACGTGACAGGAAGCCGGATCTCCCGAGCGATGTCGGCCATGAGGACGAATGCGCCCTTGAGAACACCGACGAGCAACGGAGGGTCGTGGGCGTAGTCGCGGGTTATCTCGCTGCCCAGCTCGGAGACACGCCGCCGTATGTCCCGCTCCGTGAGGACGACTCGTCCGGGTGCGGGTCCGTTGGGTGAATCGTCGGTGGTTTCCAAGCTCTGCATCAGGTTCTTCGGGCGCCGGAATCCCACCACCATTCGCAATCCGCGTCAAGTGCGCCCGATGGAACCGTCCTTCCCGGAACGAGCGCAGCGAGCACGATGCGTGTGCCGCCGGCATCTTCCGCCAGCACGACGCAAGCTCGTTCCCGGATCCGCCGTGGCACGCCTACCCGCTCGAGCTCGCCTTTCAGACTCGTCCCGGAACCGGGACGACGATCGCCGTCGACGATCATCCGTACAAGACAGCGTTGCCCGGGATCGGGCGCCCGGCGGCAGGTGATGGCGAGCTCTGCCAGACGAGTCACCCCGGGAATGTTCAGCGGGACAGGTTCGGAGGGACCCGGAACCGGTGCCGAGACGACACGCAGTCCGCCGTCCGTGCGGAGGCCCAGGTCCGTTCCCGGCAGGGTCCCACCTCGGCCGTGCAACACGGCATCGCATGCTGCGCGTGACGGCGCTGTCCCGTCCCTCAGGGAAGCGAGCGCCCGTCGCAGGACTCTGGAGACCAGGGCCCTGTCCACCGGGTCCTCTGCTGCTGTGTCGAGTGCCGCCGCGTCCAGCGCAACGAATCCTGGTGCGGTGTCGACGACGCACGACTCCCATGCCGCAGCGGCGCGGTCGAGGGCGGCTCGGTCACCATCGAGCAGCTCAGCGGTCGCCGCGATGCGCTCCGTCGCACCGGGCCGCAGCTCCTCGATGAGCGGCATCATCTCGTGCCTGACGCGGTTGCGAAGGAATCGCATGTCGCTGTTGGAGGGGTCCTCGACGTGTTCGAGCCCGGCGTGCCGACACACTGCGAGTGTGTCCGCCCGGGTGAGACACAGGACAGGCCTGAGGAGGCGTGGCGTCGGGGCGTCTGACAGCCTCCTCCACGTGCCCGGCCGGGGGAAACCCGCTGCGGGCGGCAGTGCAGCGAGGCCATCGAGTCCGGCACCGCGCAGGAGTGCGAGAAGGAGGGTCTCGGCACGGTCGTCCGCCGTGTGACCGAGGGCGATCGCGTCGAGCCTGAGGTCGGCCGCCACGCGCGCCAGTGCGTCGAATCGTGCGGTCCGCGCTGCGGCCTCGAGCCCGTCCCCCGTCCCCTGCACCTTTCCGGTCACTGTAACGGTCGGGATCTCGAGGAGAGCGGCGTTGCCGGCGGCGGCCTCTGCTCGCCCTGACGACCCCGGGTCCATGCCGTGGTCTACGTGACACGCGACGACGAGGTGTGCCGGGTAGAGGCATTGCAGCAGGATGAGCGTGGCGAGGGAGTCGGCCCCACCCGAATAGGCGACACCGATGCGGTCCCCTCGACGGATCAGGTCAGAGACGCGGCAGTGTCGCGCCACTGCCTCCTGGGCCGTGGCCGCCGTCACCCCCGGTTGGTCACCCGCCTCACCCACGTGTCCGG
>QWHP01000480.1 GCA_021404985.1 Actinobacteria bacterium ATB1 | reverse complement strand
CACGTTCCCGGCCACGTGTCGAAATCGGAGCCGACCACATCGATGCGCTGGAGGACTTCGGGCCCGTTCCCCATCATGTTCGCCCCGCGCAAGGGTCTGGTGATCCGTCCACTCTCGATCAGGTACGCCTCCGACATCCCGAAGACGAAGTCGCCCGTCGCAGTGTTGACCGATCCGCCTGCGAGGCTTGCGACGTAGATCCCGCGGTCTGTATCTGCGACGATCTCGTCGGGGTCGGTCTCGCCCGGCAACAGGAGGGTGTTCGTCATCCGGACCAGGGGAAGTTGACGGTAGGACTCACGCCTTCCGTTCCCCGACAGTGTCCGCCCCTCCTTGCGGGCGCGGACTCCGTCCCACATGTAGTCGAGGAGGATCCCGTCTTCGATCAGGACGTTCCGGCGGACCTGCGTGCCCTCGTCGTCCACCCCGGACGTTCCCCAGCCGCGCTCGAATGCGCCGTCGTCGACGAGGGTGACGAGAGGAGACGCGACCCGTTCGCCCACCCGACCCGAGAAGACCGACTCGTCCTTGCGGACATGGTCGGCTTCGAGCCCGTGTCCGCAGGCCTCGTGGAACAGAACGCCCCCGGCTCCCTTCTCGAGGATGACGATCCACGGACCTGCCGGTGCCGGCTCGGCGTCGAGCAACGTGACCGCCTTGCGTGCCGCCTCGCGTCCCACCTCGGCAGGGTCCACGCGTTCGAAGTACTCCCAACCGCCCGTGAAGGCCGGGGCCTCCATCCCGGTCTGCATCCCCGTGTCCCCGACGGCGACTGCCTGGACGTAGAGACGGACCCGCCCGACGGTGTCCTCCGCCCAGACGCCGTCACTGTTCGCAACGGCGATGCGGCGGGTCGAGTCCGCGTACCAACCCGACACCTGCTTGACGTCGGGCGAGAAAGAGCGTGCAGCATCCTCGGCGATCAGGAGCTTGGCGACCTTGTCTGCCTTGGGGATCCCCGTGACGTCGACCTCCATCGCGTGGGGCACGGGTTCGACGTCCTCCAGGGGGACGACCGACGCCCCTCCACGGCCGGACCTCGAGGCCGTCGCTGCCTGTCGTGCCGTCTCGAGGAGGCCCTCCCGGGTGAGGGTCGCCGTATGAGCGAACCCCGTCGTGTCGCCTTGGACGACACGGATCCCGACACCCCGCTCACGTCCGGAGACGACCTCTTCGATACGCCCGTCGTCGAGGCTCGTCGTGCTCGACCTACGGTCCTCGAAGAACACCTCGGCGAAGTCGCCCCCGGAACGGAGGGCCTCGTGCAGAACCTCCTGCGCCAGGTCTCTGTCAAGCAAGTCACGGTCTCCTCGGCAGTCTTGGATCCCAGCGTATGCGCACGCTGTCAGGAGCGGCATCCGGAAGGTACGCCCGACCTTCGAGACGTCCGTAGTATGTCTCCCTGCCCAGAACGTGCCACGACACGACGACACCAGAACGAGAGGTCAGGGCCATGCCTCCGAGACCCGGACATTCCGGCAAGACCACGCTCAGGGTGACTACCGACGACACCGCGACGGCGCTCGGGTCGGGCGATGTCGAGGTGCTCGCAACGCCGAGGTTGGTGGCGCTGTGCGAGCAGGCAGCTGTCCAGTCCCTCGAAGGTCAGTTGCCGGACGGTGACACATCGGTGGGTCTCGCAGTCGACATCAAGCACCTCGCACCCACACCAATCGGTGCCGAGGTCCAGGCCGAAGCCCGTCTGGACTCGGTCGACGGACGCAAGCTCACCTTCACCCTCAAGGTCGTACAGGACGAGAACGAGGTTGCCCGCGGTCGCCATGTACGGGTGATCGTGAACCGGGAGCAGTTCCTCGGACGTGCCGGGGTGGGGTGAACCCGAGCCCGTCCCCACCGGTTCCTTTCAGGGAGCTCCGGCCCGGGCTGCGCACCGGGACATGGACTGTGCCGGTGCGAGAGAAAACGGCAAACCGCCTCGCCGAGGGTGCCGGAGCCACGTTCGTGCGCGGTGACCCCGTCTCGCCGGCGCTCGCCGCCAACCTCGCGATCGGGATCTCCTTCCGGATCCTACCTCACAACGTCCTCCACACCCACCAACGGATCGCCATCGTCGGAACCGTGCGGGTGGGTGACGAACTGCACGTGAACGCCGAAGTTCCGCCGCAGGAGGAGCTCGCGCGGTATCCGGAATCCGCAGCGGACACGTGGGCCCCGTCGCTCGAATCACTGGCCGCCTTCTCGGGCCCGGGGAACTTTCACTCGGATCCCGAGATGGCGCAGTCGTATGGCTACCCGAGGCCGATTGCACAGGGGATGCATCTCGCCGCCAGGGCGATGTCGACGTGGCCGCGCGTCGCCGAGTCGGGGCGCCTCTTGCAGATGTGGTTCACCGGGATCACGATGCAGGACGATGTGGTCCGTTTCTCGCTCCGGGAAGCGAGCGACGGCGTCCTCAGGGTCGTGGCAGGGGGAACCGACGGCAGGAACCGGATAATCCTGGTTTCGGCTCCCGGAGCTGCTCTCACCCCCGGTGCGGCCGGCGCCGATA
>QWHP01000479.1 GCA_021404985.1 Actinobacteria bacterium ATB1 | reverse complement strand
ACGCCGTACTGCCCGCGGCCGCCACTCTGGCGGACGAACCGCCCCTCGGCCCTTGCCGGCCTGGTGATCGCTTCGCGGTAGCTCACCTGCGGCCGCCCCACGTTCGCTTCCACTTTGTGCTCCCGCTTCATGCGGTCCACGATGACCTCGATCGTGTGCGTGTGATAGCGGTCGAGCCTGTGCGTCTCGGACAGGTCCAGGACCTCACCGTCGACGCGCGCCCTGCTGTAGCCCTGTTTGGCGAGGTCCTCGAGCTGGGTCTCGTATTCCCCCTTGCGGCCGCGCACGATCGGCGCGAGAACCTGGAAGCGGGTTCCCCCGGGCAGCTCGAGGATGCGGTCGACGATCTGTTCCGGTGTCTGGCGGGCGATGGGCCTGCCGCACCTCGGGCAGTGTGGCTTCCCGACGCGTGCGTAGAGGAGGCGCAGATAGTCGTAGATCTCCGTGATCGTCCCTACCGTGGACCGCGGGTTGCGGCTCGTGGACTTCTGGTCGATCGAGATCGCAGGCGAGAGACCCTCGATGAAGTCGACGTCGGGCTTGTCCATCTGGCCGAGGAACTGGCGTGCGTACGCGGAGAGCGACTCGACGTAGCGCCGCTGCCCCTCGGCGTAGATGGTGTCGAAGGCCAGACTCGACTTGCCGGATCCCGAGAGGCCGCAGAACACGATGAGGCGGTCACGCGGAAGCTCCAGGTCGACGTCTCGCAGGTTGTGCTCACGGGCACCCTTGACGTGGATCACCTCAGACCCGAGGCGCGTGGGAAGGCCGTTCGGAGCGTCGGATCCCGCGGGTCGCCGCGTCTTGGTCTGCCTCTTCCCCATCTGAATCCGAGCCTATCCGTGGTGGGCCGTTCGGCTCCGAGAGTATGCCACATGTGGCGGTGGATCGAACGTCCGTTCGGGGCAGATCCTCACTGCCCTCGAGGTCGAGGCGGGGCAGGATGCGGTCCAGCCACCGGGGCAGCCACCAGTTCGCTTCTCCCATGAGGGCCATGGTCGCCGGCACCAGGACCATGCGGACAATCGTCGCGTCGAGGGCGACGGCTGCTGCGAGGCCGATACCCATCATCTTCACGATCGGGTCCGAGCCCGTGACGAACCCGAGGAAGACGCTGACCATGATGAGGGCGGCAGCACTCACGACCCTTGCGGTCGAGGCGAGGCCGTCCACGATGCTCCGGGGGCTGTCGCCGGTGCGGGAGTGCTCCTCGCGGATGCGGGAGAGAATGAACACCTCGTAGTCCATCGAGAGCCCGAAGAGGATCGCGAACATCATCATGGGCACGAACGAGGCGATCGGCAGCGACTCGCCTACCCCGACCAGTGACGCTCCCCACCCCCACTGGAAGACGGCGACGACCACCCCGTAGGCGGCACCGATGGCGAGGAGGTTCAACAGGGCGGCCTTCAGCGGGACGAGCAGCGACCTGAAGACCAGCGTGAGGAGAACGAACGAGACGAGGACGACTGCGGCGATGAACCAGGGCAGGCGCTCCGTGATCCGGTCGGCCTGGTCTATGAAGGCCGCGGTCGGCCCCCCGACCAGCACGCGGGCTCCGGAGTCCGCCGTGAGCTCGGGCAGCACCTCGTTCCTGAGATGGTGGACCAGGTCCGTTGTCTCCTCTGCCTGGGGTTTCGTGTTGGGGATCACCGTGAGCACGATCGTGTCGCGCGCGGGGTTCGTCTCGGGCGGAGTGACTGCCTCAACGCCCGGCTCGGCTGCCAGTGACCTCGTCAGGTCCGCCGCTAGGGACTCGGGATCCGCGCCGCTGTCCTCGAGGTCGATGACGAGTCGCAGCGGACCGTTGAACCCCGCACCGAACGCGCCGGCCACGATGTCGTAGGCACGCCGCGGCGTCGTGTCCGTCGGGTCGTTTCCTGCGTCGGCTTGGCCGAGACGGAGCGAGAACATCGGGACGGCCAGAACGACGAGGACCAGCGTGCCGGACAGGAGGTACCGCCACGGATGCCTCACCACGTGGGCCGACCAGCGCGCCCACCTGCTCGTGTGGGTGCGACCGGCCCGAGACGGTTCGTCGTCGGTCCCCTTGCGGAAAAGCCGACCGAGGATTCGAGGCCCAGCGAAGCCGAGCAGCGCAGGAAGGAGGGTCAGCGCGACGAGCACGGCGACGGCCACGACCAGGGCAGCGGACCAGCCCAGCGCGGCGACGAACGGGATCCCTGCCGCCTGGAGTCCCAGGATGGCGACGACGACGGTTCCACCGGCGAACGCGACGGCCTGGCCGGCAGTGGCGCTCGTCCGCCC
>QWHP01000036.1:12784-19061 GCA_021404985.1 Actinobacteria bacterium ATB1 | reverse complement strand
GGAGAAGTCGTGCACCGCGGTCTCGGGCTCGCCGGGTTCGCCGAGAACGTCGTGATCCAGGAGACCGGCGCCGTCCGCATCGACCCCGACATCCCGCTTCAGATCGCGTGCCTGCTCGGTTGCGCGGTTCAGACGGGCGTCGGCGTGGTCCTCAACACCGCGGAGGTGAAGGAGGGATCCACGGTTCTCGTGATGGGGCTCGGTGGGGTCGGACTGTCCACGGTGCAGGGTGCCAGGGTGGCCGGCGCATCGAGGATCATCGTGTCAGATCCGGACAAGGACAGGCGCGAGACCGCCCTGCGTCTCGGTGCCACGGATGCCCTCGACCCGACCTCCGAGGACGTCATAGGAGCCTGCATCTCCCTCACCGGTGTCGGTGTCGACTATGCCTTCGACGCAGTCGGGAGTGCAGCACTGGTCGGCGCGGCCATCGGCGCGATTCGCCCTGGCGGAGCCGCAGTCATGGTGGGCGCGATCCCGATCGGCCAGACGGTGACGATCGACATCCCGGCGCTGGTCATGTTGCAGGAGAAGCGAATCCTCGGGACGTGTCTCGGTAGCTGCAACTCGCTTCGGGACATCCCACGTTTCCTGTCCCTGTGGCGGTCCGGGCGCCTCGATCTCGAGAGCCTCGTCACGTCAGTGCGACCTCTCGACGAGATCAACGAGGCCTGTGAGGATCTCCGCAACGCACGCGGCATCAGGACCGTACTGGAGATCTCGTGACGGCGGCCGACGACTCGGCCCGGTTGTCGATCGAGGAAGGAGCCCGGCAGTGAGGTTCAGCTATGCGGACGCGATGATCGACCCGTCCTTCTACGTGCCGCTCGCACAGGCCATCGAGGACGCGGGCTACGACTCCTTCGTCGTACCCGACAGCATCATCTACCCGCGAGAGTCAGACACGCTCTACCCCTACACGGAGGACGGTACCCGGGAGTTCCTCGAGGACAAGCCGATGGTCGAGCCCTTCACTCTCGCAGCAGCTCTGGGAGCCGTCACGGAAAGGCTGCGCTTCACCACCTTCGTTCTCAAGCTGCCTGTCCGCCTCCCGGTGATAGTCGCAAAGGAGGCCACGTCGGTCGCAGTCCTCACCGGGGGTCGACTCGCGCTCGGTGTCGGCCTGAGCCCCTGGCCCGAGGACTACACCGCTACGGGACAGGAATGGCGCCGCCGCGGCCGCCGGATGGACGAGATGATCGAGATCTTGCGTGGTCTGGGAACCGGAGACTGGTTCGAGTACCACGGTGAGTTCTACGACGTGCCCGCGATCAAGATGTGTCCCGTCCCGGCCGAGCCGGTACCGATCCTCGTCGGAGGCCATGCAGATGCTGCGCTGCACAGAGCCGCACGTCTCGCTGACGGCTGGATGCACGCCGGAGGCGATCCCGGTGAGCTCGACGACTGCCTGGAACGCATCGCGGAGCTACGCGAGGACTACGGCCGGGCGGACCAACCGTTCGAGATCCACGTGATCCACGGGGACGGCTTCAGTCCAGACGGCTGCAAACGACTCGAGGAACGCGGAATCACGGATGTCATCGTCGGGTTCCGCAACCCGTATACGACCGAGCCCGACACCCAGACGCTGCAGGAGAAGATCGACCTCGCACGGGCATTCGCCGAGCACGTCGTCTGGAAGGTCAAGGAGAGCTGAGACCCCAGGGTCCTCAGGCGCCGAGAGCCTCCTCGGCGCGTGAGTGCAGGCCCTTGTCGGCATCCTTGGACTTCATGTTCGGCGCGATGCAGTACTCGTCGTAGTCGACGAGCTCGATCTGGTTCCCTTCACCGCACGCCGGGCACTCTGGGTCACGTCGCAGCTTGAGTGTCCTGAAGCTCATCTCTAGCGCGTCGAACGTGAGCAGCTTGCCCACGAGCGGGTCACCGATGCCGAGGATCACCTTGATCGCCTCGAGCGCCTGGATCGACCCGATGATCCCCGGGAGCACCCCCAGAACACCGGCTTCGGCGCAGCTCGGGGCGAGCTCCGGCGGCGGCGGCTGGACGTACAGGCAGCGGTAGCAGGGCCCATGCCCCGGCCAGAACACGGAGACCTGGCCTTCGAAGCGGAAGATTGAGCCGTGCACGACCGGCTTGTCGAGAAGGACGGACGCATCGTTCGTCAGATACCGGGTCGGGAAGTTGTCGCAGCCGTCGACGATCACGTCGTAGTCCTTGAACAGGTCCATGACGTTGGAGGACGCGAGCCGCACCGGATGGGCCTCGACCTCGATGTCGGGGTTGATGCCCTGCAGGGTCTGCTTCGCAGATTCGACCTTGAGCTCGCCGACCCTGGCCTCGTTGTGGAGGATCTGGCGCTGCAGGTTCGATGTGTCGACGACGTCGAAGTCGACGATCCCTATCCGCCCCACGCCCGCGGCCGCGAGGTAGAGGGCGGCAGGAGAGCCGAGGCCGCCTGCGCCGAGGAGGAGGACGCTCGAGTCGAGCATCTTCATCTGGCCGGCCTCGCCCACCTCGGGCATGAGTATGTGCCGGTGGTAGCGGCGCTTCTGCTCGGGTGTGAGGATCCTCGGGATCGAGAACTTCCCGCCCCTGTCCTTCCAGCCGTTGAAACCCGGTGAGAGGCTCACGACGTTCGTGTAGCCCAGGTCCTGGAGGGACTTGGCCGCAAAGGCTGACCGCGCGCCCCCCGCGCAGTAGAGGACGACGGGCGTGTCCTTAATCGGGGTGATCCCACTCGATATTGGTAATCACGGCAATGTCCGGTTTCAGGCCGAGGAACATATTCTCGTACTCGTCGGCTTCCCTGATGTCGATCCACACGGTGTCGGGCTCCTCGTTGAGCCGCTTCTGGCCGATGTCGAAGTTGATCTCCTCGATATCCGCTTTGGTCCTGGAGAGGAGTTCGCGATAGGTAGTCATCGAGTTCACCTGAGTCGGCGCGCCACGCCGTGCGCTTGCCCCAACGGGAGTTTTCCCTATGGTCGTGGTGGAAACTCGACAAGTGTAACGCGAATTCCCTCCGGGACGCCCAGCCGTAGAATGGCTGCCATGTCACGCACAGGCGAGGTCGCGGGCGACCTCGCCGATTCCGGCGTGAGACCGGCCGAACCGCAGGATGGACGCGTCTCGCGTGGGCGTCGAACGCGGACCTCCGTGATGGACGCGCTCCTCGACCTCGTGGGCGAGGGAAATCCCCGACCGACTGCGCCGGCCATCGCAGAGCGGACCGGAGTTTCCCTGAGATTCGTGTTCCAGCACTTCAGGGACCTGGAGTCGCTGTTCCTCGCCGCACCCGGGCAACACATCCGGCGGGTCCTCCCCATGTACGAGGAGCCTCTTCCGGAAGGCACGACCGAGCAGAGAGTCAGCGCCTGCATCGCACGCCGTGCCTGCATCTGGGAGCGGGTGACCCCACTGAGGCGCGCTGCGAGGCACCACTCGTCCGAGGCCCCTCAGCTCGAGCGCCTCCTGGCAGGAGGGCGGGCTCTCCACAGGGGGGATGTCGCGACCGTGTTCGCACCCGAAGGCCCGTCCGTGGACGAGCTGGATGCCGTCGATCTTGTCCTCTCGTGGGATGCGTGGGAGGCGCCCCGCGGGGAGAGGGGGCTCTCAGTCGAACGGTCGACCCAGATCCTCGAGTCTGCCGTCGGCGCCATCGTCGGGGCCGGCCGCGCCGACGGGTCCGTCTGAGCTCTCGCGGCGTGCGGCGGCGAGAGGCAGGTCGCCTTCGACGCCGTCGAGGATCGCCCTGAAGAACCCCTCGTCCTCGAGAAGTGAGACGTCCGACAGGTACATCCTTCCGTACCGCTCGAAGTAGAGAAGCTGCTTCGCGAGGAGGAACACGCCCCGGTCGAACGTGGCTGCCTCACCTCGGAGGTCGGACATCTCGGGGGTGATGCCTCGCAACCGACGGTTCTGCTTCCAGCGCGCCAGCGTCGCTCGGGCCGACGATCCCCGATCGCCGGTCTCCGGCCCACTTGCCGCCTCCGCCGGACCCACGAGCAATGCCGAGAGGCTGACCTCCCCGAACGGCTTCGTCAGGAGAGGCTCGATCTGGTTCCTGACCATCCGTTTCACCTCATCGTCTCCGAGGCCGAGGGCCGTCTGCAGTCCAGTGCCGAACGTCGCGACCAGGTGGGACGCCACCGAATCCCAGACGGCTTCGTCGCCGAGTGATGCCCTGATCAGGTCTCGGAAGAACGTCAGAGTGCCGGGATCGAGCCGGCCGACGATGCCCCAGTCGACGATGCCGACTCCCCCGTCGGTGAGGAGGAGGAGGTTGCCCGCATGGACATCACCGTGGAAGATCCCGTCGCGGAGGCTCGTCATGAACCATGCGCGAAGGACCGCCTGGACCATCGGTCTGGGGTCCAGGCCGCGTGCCTCGATCTCGGCGAGGTCGTCGATGGGTACGCCGTCGAGGAACTCCATCGTCAACACGGTGCGGCTCGACAGGTCGGGAAAAGGACGTGGCACGCGGAGGTGGGGGATGTCGATCTGATCGAGGAGTTCAGCGAAGTGGCCGAGCGTTCGTGCTTCGTTGCGCAGGTCGAGCTCTTCGGCGACCTGTTCGCGCAGGATCTGCAGGGCGTCGAGGAAGGGGCCGGCGATGTCGAGCCCGACCCGGTTGGCCAGGAACCGCACGACCGGTTCCATGATGTCGAGATCGGCGGTGACGGTGGCCTCGATCTCGGGACGCAGGACCTTGACGGCAACGGGTGTCCCGTCGCGCAGTCGAGCGCGGTGGACGACGGCGATCGAGGCAGCGGCGATCGGCTCCGCCTCGAATTCCGCGTAGACGTCGTCCAAGGGTGTGCCGAACGCGTTCTCGACGACGCGGACGACTTCAGAAGCGGGAATCGGAGGGCCCGCGTCGAGGCAGCTTCGGAACTCCGCCGAGAGCTCCTCGCCGAAGACCCCGGGTGCCGATCCGAGGAGCTGCCCGAACTTCATGTACGTAGCGCCGAGGTCCTCGAACAGATGACGGAGTGCCCGGAGCATCGACTGCCTCCTCTGTCCGGAAGCAAGAAGAACGGGTCCGAAACGCCGTAGCCCGCAAGCAAGTGCCCGAACGGCGCGCCTGCGCACCACGGCCCTGTCTGCCGGTGGGATGCGCAGCGAGAATGGCGGCGCGAGCGCAGGGTGCTCCGCGGCCGTGTTCATCCCGGCTCGCGTGCAAGTGCGGATTCGACGAGATCTGTCAAGGCCGGCAGCGCAGTCCCCGTCTTTGCAGTGAGGATCGCCGCCGCCAGATGGTCGAGCTCCGTGGGTTCCTCGTTGACGATCACGAGCTTCCCCTTCTCGCCGACGATCCGCGGCACGTGAGCCGCAGGTGTCACACTGAGCGTGGAGCCGGCGGCGATGCAGACGTCGGCAACCTCTGCCTCCTCGAAGGCGCGGTCCAGCACCTCCGGAACGAGGTTTTGTCCGAAGCTGATTGTGGCGGTCTTCAGGAGTCCGCCGCAGCTCGGACAGGCAGGATCCGCCTCGCCGTTCCTCACCCTGTCGAGTGTCGGCCCGATCGGCTCCTGCATTCCGCAGTCCAGGCAAACCACCTCGTGCACGGTCCCGTGGACCTCGACGACGTCCCTCGACCCTGCCGCCTGGTGGAGGCCGTCGATGTTCTGCGTGACAACCACCGGGGCTACGCCCAATGCCTCGAGCCGAGCAACTGCCCGGTGGCCAGCGTTCGGCGCGGCGTCGAACATCTCGCTGTCGAGGCGGGCCTGCCACGACCGCCGCCGGATCTCGGGGTCGACGACGTAGTTCTGGATCGTGAACAGCTTCGGGTCGACCTTCGTCCACAGGCCGTTGGGTCCCCGGAAGTCGGGGATCCCACTCTCGGTGGAGATCCCTGCTCCCGTGAACACGAGGGTCCGCTCCGAATTCGCCACCCAGTCTGCGACCCGCTCGAGGGTCACGTCTGCCTCCATCGGCTCGGAAGCTAGTGCAGGCCGGCCGGCAGGTCACCTGGACCAGGTACACGGCGCTGCCGATGGGGCGACTCAGGAGCGGACGGAGCTCCATTGTCCGGGAGCGGCGCCGAGCGGGGATCGAGCCGGCAGAGGGGCGTGCATCCGGACCGAGACCCCGTTCGCGTCACCCGACACGAGATCGAACTTCCGCAGACGCTCGAGGCCGGTGATGACGGTTCGGGGGGCCTTCCTGGCGCCCACGCCGATCGAGGCACCGAGGCCGATCACATCCACGGTTGCCGACCCGGTGTCGGCGACGAGATCGAACAGCGACAGGTAGAGGGCGGTGGCGGCGGGACCCAGGATCGGCGTCCACAGCCGGGAGAACTCGGCCGAGT
>QWHP01000036.1:0-12736 GCA_021404985.1 Actinobacteria bacterium ATB1 | reverse complement strand
ACAGGCAGAAGGCGGTGTAGTGACTTGAGATGAGTTCATATGACCTCCACTGACTCTGTATGCGCTCCGATAGCCTTGCGCATTTTCCGGGGGCTGTCAATATGAGAAGAAGTCAACTTGCAAACATACATAAGAGTAGGCAGACTCCTAGAGTGCTTCGGTCGGTGAGTTGGTGCGTCATGGAGGCATGCGTCATGGGTTCTGAGATCGGCTCCGGAGATGCGGGTCTGGGCGCCGAACTGGGCGAGATCGAAGCACGGCTCGCAGCGGCCATCCGCATGGAGCAGCGGGCCTACGCCGACGACCTGATCGAGGAACGCGAGCGGGCGACAACCTTCAGAGACCGGCTCCTGGCTCTGCGGCTGGGCCGGGCAGTCCGCCTGCGCACAGTGGATGGATTCGAATTGCGGGGTCGCATCACCGCTGTCGGCCAGGACTGGTTCACTTTCGCCGAGTCCGACTCCCAGGTCCCGCCGTTCGGCGTCACCGAGCACGGGGGTGACCGGGCTCCATCTCCCGGGAAAGCCCGTTTCAGTCCGAGCGGGTCCTGCTCACCCGCTCCATCGCCTCGGCCTTGAGGCGGTCGATGTACTCCTCGAGCTGCGCAGGATCGATCCGCCAGACGCCCCGCTTGCCGATCTTGAGCCCAGGGAGCTCGCTGCCTCTCAGCAGTGTGTAGACCTGGGCAACGGAAACGTTGAGGCGCTCTGCCGCCTCGTTGGGTGTCAGAAGCCGCTTGTCGGGACCATCCACCATCGCAGACCTCGGTTGAGTGCCTTTGCGTACGGCAGCGTACCACTGGGCCCGGGCGCGACCGGGCACCGTCCAGCGGCGTCGGTGGGTGGGCCGTGAGGATGCGCAAGCCTTCCTCGAGGGTCGTGAGGTCCGCCGTCGGTCTCGTCCTGATCGCCGCCGCGGCAGGAATCATGCTGGCCGGCGGGCGCGAGAGCGGGCAGGAATATCTGGTGTTCGAGAGCGACCTGACCGTGGGAGACGTCGTGACAACGGAGGATCTGGGCGTCGTGAGGATTCTGACGTCGGGCGACCTCGTCGCAAACCTGGTTCCGGCGGGGGAGTTGGGATCGCTCGCGGGGAGCCGGGTCATGGAGCCCCAGACACGCGGCGAGCCTGTCCTGAGATCCTCCCTCGGACCCGTGCCGGCCGCGTCCGGGTACACCGTCGTGGTGCCGCGGACCTCGTTCTCGGGTGACCTCACTCCGGGGGATCTCGTCGACGTCCTGGCCTCCGGAGAGGGGCATCCGGCGGAGATCGTCGCCGTGGGAGCCGTGGTCTCCCACGTGGAGGTGACGACCGATCCTGACGATGGTGAACCCTCCCTCCTCGTGGCCGTCGATGCGCCCCGTGACGTCCTCCTCGACATCGAGGACGCCTCCTCGAAAGCGGGGCTTCGACTCCTGCGTTCGACTGCGGGGGGTCCGGCGTGAAGCCACTGCGAATCGTGACATGTGCCCTGGGCGCAGGTTGGGAGGGGGACCTCGTGGCCGCAGCCTCGCGCGGGCACGTCCCGGCGGACGTCCTGGCGCGTTGTCTCGAGCTGGGCGAGGTGCACGCTGCACTCCGAGGTACGGCCAGTTCGGCCGGACCTGCCGACGCAGTGCTCGTGGACGCTGCGAGCCCGTGGATCGACGCCCTCACGGTCGCTGACTTGCGCCGGTCGGGGACAGCGGTCGTGGTGGTCGGGGCGGCTGACGTCGACGCAAGAGCCTTGCACTTCGGTGCGGACGGGGTTCTTGCGGCACCGGAGCACCCTGCCGAGCTCATCCGACTGGTCTTGGAAGTCGTCACACCGCAACGGCCTGCGGAGAACGGATCGGGTGGTGTCCGCGGCCGCACGATAACCGTGTGGAGCGCAAAAGGGGCGCCCGGCCGGTCGACACTTGCCGTGTCCCTCGCATGGGAGCTTGCACGGTTGGGCGTCCCGACCCGACTCGTTGATCTCGACACCTATGCCCCGTCGATAGCCATCCTTCTCGGTCTCTCGGACTCGCCGGGGGTCGGACAGCTCGTCCAGAGGATCGCATCCGGGGACACGGAGGTCTCGCGCTTCCTCCAGTGGCCGAGGCGAGGTCTCGGGGTCGCAGTCGGCACGATCCGCAGCGATGCCTGGCTCGAGGTACCCGACCACGGTGTCGAGCTCCTCCTTCGAACGCTCGTGGCCGAAGCCGACGTCACGGTCGTGGACGTCGATGACTGTACGGAGGACGACGAGGAGCTCCGCCTCGCCCCGTCCCCCTGGCGCCGCAACCAGGCCACCCTCGCAGCGCTCGGGGCGTCGGATCTTGTACTCGTCCCCGTCCTCTGCGATCCCGTGTCGGTGCACTCGACAGTGCGGGCTCTCACATCCTTGAGGCGAGAAGGCACCCTCGCCGACAATGGACCCCCTCGCATCCTCTCTTTGCTCTCGCGTGTGACGTCCGCACGCGAGGCCGGGGATGTCGAGGCCTACCTCGCCGAGGCAGGCATCGACTGCGCCATGCGGATCCCCGACGACCCCCGCAGCGTCACCCGTGCTCGCTGGGCTGCAAGGGTGGTCGGCGAGGTGGCCCCCAGATCGGCGTACGCCAGGGCCGTGGCGAGGCTGGCCGGGGCGATTCGCTCGGAGCTTGCCACTGCTGTACCCGGTAACGTATCCACCGAGGCGTGCGCGGAGAATCGCGCACGGGTGCCGTCGTGAGCTCGAATGCGGCCACGGCCGGGTACGGTTCGCTCCAGGCCTTGATGGACGACCCGGACGTCGAGGAGATCTGGGTGAACGGCCCGTCGCAGGTCTTTGCCGCTGTGCACGGGGATCACAGGCTCACGTCGGTCGTGCTCGGCGAAGGCGAGCTCGAGAGCGTGGTGGAGAGGCTTCTCGATCACGCAGGCCGGCGGCTCGATCGTTCCATGCCTTTCGTGGACGCCCGGCTCCCCGACGGGTCGCGCCTCCACGTCGTGATCCCGCCCGTGACGGAGGACTGGGCGCTCAACATCCGAAAGTTCGTCGGCCTGCCAGCGAACACGCTCGACGAGCTCGTGAAGGCCGGGAGCCTCTCGCCCAACGCCGCCCGGTTCCTCGACGCGTCGGTCAGAGTGGGCACGAACATCGTTGTCTCCGGGCCTGTGGGAGCAGGGAAGACGACCCTCCTCAACTGCCTGGCTTCCTCGATCCCTGCACGCGAGCGCGTGGTGACGTGCGAGGACACGTTCGAACTCAGACCCCGTCTCTCGGATGTCGTGGCGATGCAGTGCCGGCCCCCGAACGTCGAGGGGAGGGGTGAGCTCGGGCTGAGGTCTCTGGTCCGCGAGGCGCTGAGGATGAGGCCCGACCGGGTCGTCGTGGGCGAGGTGAGAGGAGCGGAGGCCTTCGACATGCTCGTCGCGCTGAACGCTGGTTGTGGCGGGCTGACGAGCGTCCATGCGAACACCGCCCGCGAGGCGCTGCGCAAGCTGGTTACGCTTCCGCTCCTCGCGGGCGCGAACATCGACAGGGACTTCGTCTCCGAAACGGTCGCTTCCCTCGTGGATCTGGTCGTGTTCTGCGAGCGCCGGCCGGGGACCGGACGCCGTTGGATCCGGGAGATCCTCGCAGTCGGCGAACAGGTCGGCGGACGTGGGACTATCACAGCAGGCACTCTGTTCGACCGCTCGGCCGGCGATCTTGCCTGGACGGGCGAGTCGCCGAGGAGGACGGAGAGGTACGAACGGGCGGGGATCGACATCAGCCGCCTCCTGCGCGAGGAGGGGTCGTGACTCCATCCATGGCGGCCTCGCTGCTCGTCGTCTCGGCAGGCATCATCGTGCTCCTGCCCACGGGAGGCGTCCATGCGGGCCGCCGCCGGCGCTCACCATGGCTGCGTCCGGCGGGGCTTTCAGCCACCGGGCTGCTGGTCTGGGCCGTAGCAGCCGTGTCCTCGGCCGCAGCCATGTACCTCCTGACCGGGGTAGTTTCGCTCGCGCTCGCCGTCCTCGCCACGGTCGTCGCGCTTCCCTTCCTCATAGATCGTCGACGTCGGGTGGCAAGGGATGCTGCACGGCGCAAATCCTGGCCTCAGGTGCTGGACATGCTCGTTTCCGCGCTGAGGTCGGGTGAACCACTGGGGGCGGCGCTCGCATCGGTCTGCGATCGGGCGCCGCTCGCCCTTGTCCCGTCGCTGACGCAGCTCACCCGCGACCTGCGGCACGGCGTCGACTTCGACACAGCCACGTCACTGCTGGCTCGTGACCTGGCCGACCCCATCAGTTCCCGCGTCGTCGCTGTCCTTAACCTGGCGCGACGCGCAGGGGGGCGTGCTGCCACCGACATCATGGCTGACTTGGCCCGACACGTGCGGGCGGAGCTGGCAGCGGAGAAGGAGGTTGTGGCGAGACAGGCGTGGGTAGTGGCATCTGCGCGGCTTGCCGCGGCGGCCCCGTGGGCCATGCTTTGTCTCACCGCATTGCGGCCCGCCGGGTTGGAGGCCTTTCGCTCACCGGCGGGGAACGTGGTCCTCGCCGTCGCGGGGCTGATGACGATTCTCGGCTACGCCCTTGCGATGCGCATCGGAACCACACGCGAGATGCGACGGGAGGGGGCACGGTGAGGGGGGTGGCAGCCGTCACCATGGCCGGGCTGGGTGTCATCGTCCTCGTCGATGCCCTTGCCGGAAGGCGCAATCCGATTCATGCCAGGCTGGCTCCCTACCTGGCGGGTGGCGAGCACACCGCACAGACCCCAGGCAAGGCGGTATCGCGGGCAGCGCCCTTGCGTATGTGGATTCGCCTGAGGCGGAGTCCGGGTGTGCCCGCGCTGACGGCAGTGGTCGGTTTGTCGGTCGCCCTGCTGGGGGTCTCGTCAGGGCGCGTGGTTGCAGGTCTCGTGGCCGGTGCCGCGATCGCTCCCGGCGGTCTGGTCCTCATGGAGCGTCGCCGGAGCATTGCATCGCGAGTTCGCCGGGAACGCTTGCGAGCCGAGGTGCCTGTCGTTGCAGATCTGACGACGATCGCGGTCTCCGCGGGCGAGACGGTCTGGAAGTCGCTCGACCTGGCAGCCGGCCAGTGCCGGGGGCCCCTCGGCGGTGAGCTGCGACGGGCCTTGGAGCTGAGCAGGCATGGTGAGGGCTTCACCCGATCGATGGACGAACTGTGTGAGCGGGTTGACGACGTCGCGCTCCGGAGGTTCGTCGACGCACTCGCAGTCTCCCGGCAGCGAGGCACGCCTGTTGCAGAGTCGCTGCGCGCTCTCGCCGCGGACCTTCGTGAGGAGCGGCGCAGCGAGATGGTCGCAGAGTCCGGGACCCGCCAGGTACTCATGCTCGTTCCGGTTGTCGTCCTCGTTCTTCCCGCTGCTCTGCTTGTCACGTTCTGGCCTGCGGTCCTGTCGCTTCAACAGGTCGTACGGGCGGTGTGACATGAGGGTCGCTGGCGGTGCAGGGGCTCGGGGTGGCGATTAGTCCTGACCAGGAAGGGAGGAGACGAAAGTGAGAAGAGGAGCCTCGAGTGACGACGGTTCCGTGGCGGAGTGGGTGATGCTTCTCATCTTCGCCGCCGGGGTCGTCCTGGCGTTGGTTGCAGTGGTCGGGCCTCGCATCGTCGAGTTCGCAAAGGATGCCGTCGATGCCGTGAACGGCACCGGGCCATGAGGGACCTTGAGTCCGGATCAGTCCTCGTGGAGTTCATCGGGGCGCTCGCCCTCGTGCTCGCTTCAGTGCTCGCCATCGCGCAAGTCGCGGCCTGGTGCCTTCTGAGGTCTTCCGTGGAGGTGGCGGCAGACGCAGGTGCCCGGGCGGCAGCGGTCCACGGGCCGGATTCGCCAGAGGTCCTCGAAGCCGTCCTGTCGCGTCTGTTCGGGCGCGTGGATCCGGATGAGGTACGCATGGTCGCACACGACCTCGGTGCCGAGGTCGAGGTGTCGGTGAGCGTCGACCGCGACTTCGTGCTCCTCCCAGGCGCGTCCGTCACCTCGACCTCGTCGCGTCTCGACGAGAGGGATGTGCTCCCTTGAACGGGGCGCGACGGGCTTTGTGCCGGCCCAAGCACGGTCCGCGAGGCCAGGCGGGCACGTCCTCGGTCGAGGTTGTCGTGCTCCTGGCCGGGGTGGTGATTCCTCTGCTCCATCTGCTCGCGGGTGTGGCCACGGTCCAGGCTGCCGTCCAGGCTGCCGAATCCGCTGCCCAGAGAGCCGTACGGTCGGCCGTGGCGGGGGACCTCCGGACCTGGAAGGAACAGGCTGTCTCCTCCGCCCTGTCCGAGCTGGAGGGCAGGACGGCCCTCATCTCGCCGGCCGACGAAGACGGTGACGGCGTTCTCTCTCGTGGCGAGCTCGTGACAGTGACCGTGAGTGAGTCCATTCCCCTTGCCCCTCCGTTGCCCTGGAGTGTGACAGTGAGCTCCACGGGAGTGGGGCGAGTGGATCCCTGTAGAAGTCTGGACTGGGAACCCCCACGCGTTGGTGAGCCCGGCGGAGACGAGGCAGCGCGCGCGGTCTGCGGGCAGGCGAAGTGACTGGGCGGCCGTCGAGCCGGTGGGGCGAGGACTGCGGCCAGGCGGCCTTTGCGACCCTCGGGTTTCTCGTGCTCCTCCTCGGGATCGTGGGGTTGGCGACGGACGTAGGTTGCGGGCTCTTGGTCCAACAGCGGTTCCAGGGAGACGCGGATGCAGTAGCTCTCGCCGCATCCACGGCGATCAGTCCCGCCTGGGTGGGCGGCACCTCGGATGGCCCGCTCGACGCGGAGTCCGGTCGGATCCTGGCCGCGGAGGCGCTCGATCTGAGGCGGTCGGAGGCAACGCCGAGGATGTTGCGGATCGACGGCCGATCGGTGACGGTGGAGGTGACGGGGGCCTACAGACCGCCGATCCTGGGCCTGTTCGGGCTCGAGGAGGTCCAGCTCAGCGCCCGATCGTCCGCGATCGTGCGTTCTGGTTGAAACAGCGGCACTAGGATCTCACACGGCTCGAACGGATTGGGTACTCGCGACGCACGGTCGAGGCCACCCGGACAGGGTGGTTGTGCTTACCCGGACTCGGCGGCGTTCCGAAGAGAAGCCATGGTGTTCGCAGCGTCGCATCTGTGAGGTGACCTTGTCGGACATAATCCCAGAGGACTCGCTGAGCGCCCAACCCGGGAAGGGCAACGGGCGTTACAAGGCTAGGCACGTGAAACCCAAGCGGTTTCGCAGGACGCGGCGGACCGTCCTCGGTGTCGTCGGCCTCTTCCTCTTCGTCATGGCCGGAGCGGCTGCGTACGCGGCCTATGGCGCCTGGAAGCTCAACCGCAACATCGGACGAGTCACGATAAGCCGTCCGGCCGACTCCGAAGTCGTGACGTCCACGACGCTCTACGAAGGGCCGGATACGCCTCAGACTTACCTCCTGCTCGGGAGCGACACGCGTTCGGGAGAGAGCAGCGCCTTCCTCGACCCGAAGAAGGGGCGTTCGGGGCAGGGCGGCGGTGGCGCCGACGCGATCATCCTCGTCCGAGTCGACCCCAAGACGAACAAGACGCAGATGGTCTCGATCCACCGCGACCTGCGGGTCAAGATCCCCGGACACGGATACGGAAAGATCAACTCGACCCTGGTCTACGGATCTCAGGATGCAGGGGTGGAGCTCGATCCCTCGTTGACGGTGCAGGTCGTCGAGGAGCTCACGGGGGTTCACATCGACCATGTCGGCATCGTCGACTTCGCCGGCTTCCGCGACATCGTGGATGCCGTCGGCGGCGTCGAGATCTGCCTCGAGTTCGCCGAGCGCGACAAGTGGACCGGGCTGGACCTGCCGGCGGGCTGCACCAACGCCAACGGCCTCCAGGCGCTGTCGTACGCACGCAGCCGTCACACCTACATAGAAAAGGATGGCCGCTGGGTCTGTGATTGCACCGACGACTTCGGCCGGATGCATCGTCAGCAGGCGTTCCTCAGGGCGCTCGCCTCCAAGCTCGCCTCACCCGGGCAGCTCGCGAACCTCTCGCAACTCGCAGACGCGGTCAAGGGCAGGATCTGGGTCGACGACCAAGTCGATATCCGAGACACGATCGCCCTAGCGCGTCGGATGGCGGGCTATCTTGACAATGTCGCCACAGCAGCACTTCCCGTCTACAACAAGAACATCAGCGGGGTTTCATACGCCATCCTGAACGAGCAGGCAGCCGCCGAGCTGATGGCGGCGTTCAACGCCGGGACGATGCAGACCGTCGACATCGTCGAGACGCCCGGCGGAGCTGACCCGGAGATCGCGTCCGACGGAGATTCCGGACCCGACAACGACTCGGGGTCCTCCGGCTCCTCCGGAGGGAGTTCGAGCTCACGAACCAGGTCGCGTACGACCTCGCCACCGCCGACGTCCGGGGGTGGCGGTTCCGGTGGTGATTCCGGTGGTGGTGGCTCCGGTGGTGGTGATTCCGGTGGTGGCGGAACAGGCGGCGGGACGGGCGAATGAGCCTGGACAGCCGGCTTCTCGAGATCCTCGCCTGCCCTTCCTGCAAGGGCGACCTTGTCTACTTCGAGGCACACGAACGACTCCTTTGCAGAGCGTGTCCCCTGCTGTTCCGGGTCGACGACGACATCCCGGTGATGCTCATCGACGAGGCAGAGAGCCTGGATGCCGCGGCACTCGATGCATGGGAGGAGCAGGCCAGGGCGCTCGGCCTGCTCTGAGGCAGGACGCGGGCTGAGCCGCAGCGAAGTTGCACCCAGGCCTGAGTACGGGAGGTTTCACTTGGCAACGAGCTCGGCCAGGCGCGGGGTCGGTCCATCCGGGGCCGCGCATCCCAGCCGCCGCAGGTTCCTGGGCGGTGTCGCGGCAGGAGCCGGCCTGGTGGCCGGAGCGTCGACGGGACTGCGGCTGCCGTCGGCCCAGGCTGCGGGGCCGCTGCCCGGGGGGCCACCGGCGGGCTCGTTCCCGAGCGGGGTGGTGTCAGGGCTCGACGGACCGGAAGGGGCGATCCTCTGGACGCAGGTCGCGTCCCCAGACGGAAGTCAGGTGGACATCTCGTGGGAACTCGCCCGCGACATGGCTTTCGGCGACGTCGTCACGTCCGGATCCGAGACCGCCACGGCGGGAACCGACCACACCGTCAAGGTGAAGGCCGCCGGGCTCGAACCGGATACCTGGTACTACTACCGCTTCAAGACCGACCAGGCATACAGTCCCATCGGGCGGACCCGTACGACTCCCCCCGCCGACTCGTCGCCGCGCCGGTTGCGCATCGCGTTCTGCAGTTGTCAGGACTTCACAGCCGGTTGGTACACCGCGTGGCGTGGTATCTGCGGCGAAGACATCGACTTCGTCCTCTTCCTGGGCGACTACGTCTACGAAGGTGGGGGGAACGGGTTCCGGCCGAACTCGGCGGGCGCCTCGTACAGCGTCGCGGACTACCGGCGCAAGTACCGGATGTACAGAAGCGACCTCGACCTACAGGCCGCGCACGCGAACTTTCCCCTCGTGCCGATCTGGGACGACCACGAGGTCGAGGACAACTACGACAGGACTGTCGACCCGGCGCGGCAGGCCGCCGGCTACCAGGTGTGGTTCGAGCAGATGCCTGTCTTGAGCCCTGACGGTCCCGGAACGACCCGGATCCATCGCACCGTTCGCTGGGGGAGGCTCGCGGAGTTCTTCCTCCTCGACACTCGCCAGTACCGTGATCCCGAGGCGCCACTCCTCCAGTTCACCCTCGACCCGAACAACCCGATGGTCAGGCCCGGCAGGACGATCCTGGGCCCTGACCAGAAACAGTGGCTCCTCGACGGGATGATCGGGACCGACGCAGCGTGGCGCCTCGTCGGGAACCAGGTCATGATCCTGCCCTGGCGTCTCGCCGATCTCGACGAGCCAGAGCTTCGCAGGATCCTTCCGACCCTGCCCCGCAACGCCGGCCTCTACACGAACGGGGACTGCTGGGACGGCTACCAGCACGAGCGCCACGAGGTCCTCTCCACACTCGAAGCCAACGGCGTCCGGGACATCCTGTTCCTGACCGGCGACGTGCACTCGTTCTGGGCTGGAGACGTTCGGGTGGACTTCGACAAGCCGTCCTCCAGTCCCGTGGGGGCCGAGTTCGTGGGGGGCTCGATCTCCTCGACCTTCCTCGACGAGTTCCCCGATCTCGCGCGGCGGGTGCAGGACGTCATGCACATGGCCTTCAAGGAGATCCGCTACGTCGACCTCATCCACCGTGGCTACGGGGTCCTCGACGTGGACGAGGACCGTGTCGTCTGCGACTTCCGCATCGTCGACACACTGAGATATGACGCGGTTCCCAGAACTGCCGCCAGATTCCTGATGGAGCGCGGGGGCGGAGGTATCGTCCCGCTGCCGATCTCCTGAAGCGGATCTCGCTGGCGGGTCCTTCCCTGCGCTTACGCTGGCCCCATGGCGACGAAACGGGAACACCCCGTCGGGCCCTTCCCTCCGGGGGTCGAGACCGACGACGAGCAGGTGGAGTACGACAAGACGCGGCGCAGGGTCCTGTGGGCCATGCCATCCGGTCTCTACCTCGTCGGGTCGAGGGGGTCTTCGCCCGAGCGGATGAACCTCATGACCCTCAACTGGGCGAGCCAGGTTTCATTCGAGCCCAAGCTCGTGGGGGTCGGTGTGGAGAAGAGTGCCTTCACCCATGAGTTGATCCTCGAAGGCGCATCTTTCTCGTTGAACATCCTCGACCGGGACGCCCGTGCGGTGGTGCGCAAGTTCGTCAAGCCTGCTTCGGTCGACCTGGCGGCGTCGACTCTCAACGGCTTCGAGTTCACCACGGGAGTCACCGGCTGTCCGCTGCTGGCCCAAGCAGTCGCCCACGTCGATTGCAGGCTCTGGGAGGCGCTCGACTGCGGTGGCCACACGTGGTTCGTGGGAGAGGTCGCAGATGTTGGCTTTCGCAAGCCCGAGGACACGCCTGTCCTTCGAATGGAGGACACGCGAATGAGCTACGGCGGGTGATGTCCTCGAGCGCCGAGGGCGGTCGAGGTCTCGGGGGTCAGGCAGGTGGCGAGAACGCCGCCGGGTCCGCGGAGTGGGTCAGTGTCGTCATGGTGATGTTCCCCAGGGCCTTGTTCGTCACGGTGAGCGGCACACCCATGCGGTCGAGACAGACCTTTGCTCCCGGCAACTGGTCCACCTTGGAGGTCGTGATGCAGGTTGCGGACTGCCCGAGGACGGTTTCCGTCGTGACCGCATACGCAGGGACTGGGCCTTCCGCAAGGAGCGCCGGGCTGAGGAGGCCGGCGAGGAATGTAGGGGAGAAGCCGGTCGTGAGGAGGACCGACACCCAGGTCGTGTAGTCGTCCTTGTCGAAGGGCTTGCAGCGCCAGGCCTTCCCGTAGGAGATGCAGGTCCTTGCAGGCTTGCCGTTCTCGAACAGGGCCCAGTGGCGGTTCCCGACCGCGTCCCTGACCGTCACCGCCTGGCGCGGGGGGAGGTTGACGACGTCGACCGACTTCACGGCGGGGTTCCCCGCCACCTTGTACGAAACGGTGTAAGTGGAGGTTGCAACGCCGCCGAGCTGAGCGATGAGCATGTCCCAGCTCTTCGTACCGTCAAACCCCTCGTCGGTCTGCGCTCTCCCGGTGGGGTCAGCGCCGCCAGACCCGGGCGCGATGCCGGAGGTGAAATCGTTGCCTCCGTCGCCGGTCTGTGTCGGGTCCGATCCGCCGCCGATACCCGTCTGAAGCCCGTCTCTCGGGTCACTTCCTGTCCGGGGGTCAGCGTTGCGGGTTTCGTCTTGATCCGAGCCGCCGATCCGCGATTGCGGCGGGTCCGTGCCTCCGCACGCAGCGGCGAGGAGGGCCAACAGGAAGAGGAGGGAGGCGAGGTTGCGGCGCTTGGACATCTGGGGCATCGGTTCTGGGTTCGACGGGGTCGCGTGCCTTCCCTAGGTGGCTGGTGTCGAACATGGCTGTGTCGAACAGCTCGCTCATGCCACCTCGTCGACGAGTGCTGGGGGCGTGCCATCGATCTCGTCGCACCGGGCCCGGCCCGTGAGCAGGCTTGCCCGAGGTTAGGAGCGCGTACGCCGTTGAGCGGCGGAACGTCTCAGCGGCACCGTCGATGCACCGGGTCTCGTGCCGAAGTGCCGGACGCGCTCGGACCGGTGGATGATCGCGCGTGCAGCCATCGGCACGGCGATGTGTCCGAAGGGGCCGGAAGCACTGACGGCGAGCCGGGCCGAGGCCGGTCCATGGACTTCGATGGCGATCGAGCCTCCACGCGCGAGCTTCCAGGCAAGCGCTCCGGCACGCTCTACCAGACCGTGTGGGGCCCGTCGCCATGCGTCGACAGAACGGCGGAGGTCCGTTCCCGAGGCGTCCACGAGCACCGAGGAGAGGGTCACCGGCCGAGGCTACCCGTCGGTTGTGGGGCGTCCCGGCCGGCGGTGGGGCACCGGATTCCCAGTGCATCCATCCGACTATTCGGATAAACACATGGACATGGCGTGTGAGTGGTCGGTACTCTGCACCGAATGGTCGACAAGCCCGACTTCCTGCGTCTCTGCGACGACAAGGTCGTCATCTTCGACGGTGCGATGGGCACCCAGATCCAGTCCTACGATCTCTCGGTTGAGGACGACTACCGAAACGCGGAGGGGTGCACGGAGATCCTCGTGCTGACCCGTCCCGACGTGATTCGTGAGATCCACTCCCGGTACTTCGACGCCGGGGCGGACGTCGTCGAGACCGACACGTTCGGAGCGAACCACCTCGTTCTCGGCGAGTACGACCTCGCCGACCGCACGTACGAGATCAACGAGACCGCGGCCCGCCTCGCC
>QWHP01000478.1 GCA_021404985.1 Actinobacteria bacterium ATB1 | reverse complement strand
GACGGAGAGGAAGGGGACGGTGCGGCTTCCCGGGTGGAAGCGGCCGGCGAGCCGGGTCAGGACGTCCCACAGGGAAGTCTCGACGGCTGAGATGGTGGCGGGGTCGTCGTCGAGTATCCGTATGTCGACCTTCTCCGACAGGTCCGGTCCGAGGGCCTCGCGCAGCATTCCGGAGACGGATTCGGCGTCGTCACCGGGAAGGGTGCGCACGTCGACGTCGAGATCGACGCGGTCGGGGATGACGTTCAGCTTCTGCCCACCGTGGAGGACGGTCGGTGCGAACGTCGTGTGCGTGCAGGCGTGCGCCTGCCGGGCGAGTCCGGTGGGCAGGAGCTCGCAGAACTCGACGAACCCGTCCGGGGAGAGCAGCGGACCGCTCAACTCCTCGGGGAAGCCGATCTCCTCGATGAAGCGGCGCCAGACGTCGTGGATGCGGGTCTCGGGCCGGTACTGGGCGATGCGTTCGACGACCCTCGCCGCGGTCACCACGGCGTTGTCGGTCTGGAACGGCTGGCTCGCGTGACCGGCGGTCCCGCGGATGCGGAGGCGGCAGTGGACGGACCCCTTCTCTCCCACCACGATCGGCAGGCGGATGCCCTCGGGGGTCGGTAGGGGGAGTCCGCCCGTCTCGGTGATGACGTAGTCCCCACGGACGGCATCGGCTGCGTTGTCGGCGAGCCACTCGGCACCGAAGTCGCTCTTTGCCTCCTCGTCGGCGACCGCGGCGTAGATCAGCGTTCCGCGGGGGCGGAAGCCGTCTGCCGTGAGCTTCTTCAGCGCGACAGCCATCGAGGCCGTGAGGTTGAGCATGTCGACCGCGCCCCGTCCCCAGATCTCGCCGTCGACGAGCTCACCGCCGAAGGGGTCCCTCTCCCAGTTCTCCGGCGAGACGGGAACCACGTCGGTGTGCCCTATCCAGAGCATCGTCTCCGCCTGGGGGTCGGAACCCTCGATCCGCGCGACGAGGCTGCGCCGGCCGGGATGGGGTTCGTACACCTCCGTGTCAAGACCCGAGCTCCCCAGGTACTGCGTGAGGACGTCGACGTTGCGTTCCTCGCCGCCGGAGTCGTCGGTCCCGTCGTTCACGCACGCGTTCCGTATCAGGTGCTGGAGGAGATCGACGACCTCGTGTCGCGTCCCGCTGCCGGTTTCGTCCATCGGTTCCCTATCCTCGGTTCGCCGACCGGTCACACCATGCTGCTACGACGACGCCTGCTTCTGCCCTTTCTCCTTGCCGTCGCCTTCATCGACGAGCTCGGCTACGGGGTTCTCGCGCCGATGGTCCCCGAGATCGCCGAGAGGACCGGGGCGGGCACCACGGTGACAGGCGTCCTCGTGTCGTCCTTCGCCGTCGGGTTCCTCGCCACCCTCCCGGCGATCGGGCTGTTCCTCCGCCGGCACCCTTCTCGAAGCACCCTTCTCGTCGGGCTCGCCGTGCAGGTGCTCGCCGCGGTGGCCTTCGCCCTCGCCGACGGGTTGGTCGCATGGACGGCCATCAGGGTGATCCAGGGTGCGGGGGCAGCGGTGACGTGGATGTCCCTCCTCAGCACCGTCCTCGCGGTGTGGCCGGGGAGGCCGGGTCCCAGGGTCGGCGCGATCTTCTCTGCCTATGCGGTCGGCGCGATCGTCGGGCCCATGGTCGGGGCGCTCGGTGGCGTGACCCGTCCCATGCTGCTGCTGGCGGCCCTGTTCGCGGCTTGCCTGCCTGCCGGCGCCCTGATCGTCCCCCGTGGCGCTCCGATGACGGACGCCTATCTGGGCATGCGGACCCTGCGGGACAGGGTGTCCCTCGTCGGGGCGCTCGCCTACGTGACGATCGGTTTCGCGGCCGCGGTGGTTGCGGGGGTCTATCCGACGGTGTTCGACCGCCTCCTCTCGCAGGCGGGGATCGGGTTCCTCCTCCTCGCGTTGAGCATCCCGAACGTGACGCTCGCACCCGCCGCCGGACTCGTCCAGGGCTTCGACAGGATCCGCCGGCTCCTCACCGTGTCGGTGGTGGTCTTCGGTGTGACTCTGGGGCTCGTTCCCGTGTGGGTCTCGTTGCCTGCGTGGGTGATCCTCCTCGCGCTGGCGGGTGCCGCCACGGCAGGGATCGAGACGACCACGGTGACGTTCGTCCATGCGACGACGGACGACCTCCTCGGCCCTGCCCTGGTTCTCACGGCGGGCTATGCCGTGGGCTACGCCGTCGGCGCTCCCGTTGCCGGCCTGACCGCCGAGCTGATCGGTCTGCGGGGCTCGGGGCTCGTGCTCCTTGCCCTCTGTGCCGTCCTCGGCGCTG
>QWHP01000477.1 GCA_021404985.1 Actinobacteria bacterium ATB1 | reverse complement strand
CGCCCGCGCTCGTGCTCGAGACGCTGGTGCTGCTGGTGCTGGTCGTGCTCCCCGTGCGCGAGATGTGGGTCTACGCGCGCTGGAGGGGCGCGGAGGCGAAGCGGCGCGTCGTCATCGTCGGCGGCGGCTTCGGCGGCCTGTACACCGCGCTCAGCCTGGACCGCGCGCTCGGTTACCACAAGGACCTCGAGATCGTCCTGCTGGACAAAAAGAACTACTTTTTGTTCCCGCCGCTGCTCCCGAGCGTGGCCACGGGCGCCATCGAGAGCCGGCAGGTGACCTACCCGTTCCGGCGGATCTTCGAGGCCACCAACATCGTGTTCAAGAAGGAGTGCGTGGAGCGGATCGACGTCGACAGCCGCGTGGTCACGACCCGCGTGTCCGTGGGTCCCGATCCCGTGCCTTTCGTCGGACACTCGAAGGGAGGTGCGGTCCTCATGCGCCTGGCCACGACGTGGCCGCACAGGGTGACCCGCCTGGTCAACATGGACGGCCTCCCCTTCCAGAGAGTGCCCGATGTCGCCGAGCACGAGAGGACCAGGATGCTCGCTGACGAGATGCGGGGCTGGCTCGATCACAGGCGCCGTACTGCGGGACACGTTCGCCGGCCGGACACGATCGAAGGTCCGTCGAGGATGCCCTGGCCGAGTTCGCCGACGAGGACGGCTGGCGTTGGAAGCTCGACCCGACGCTCCGGTTCGGGGGCTTCGGTCCCTGGAGGCCCGAATGGTCCCTCCGTCCCCTGCCGTCCCTGACGGTCCCGCTGCTGGGGATCTTGGCTACCGTCCAAGAGGTGCTGGGCTGGGGTACCCGGGCGAAGGATCTCGAACCATTCGCGCCCCCCCGGATGGAGGTGGTGGAGCTCGAGGGTCTGGGTCACTTCGTCCATATCGAGGATCCGGATCGGGTGTCCGGCTTGGTCCTCGACTTCCTCGGGCGAGGATCGGCGTGAGCGGCACGAAGACGGTCCGGCTCAGACACTCGCGCGTAACCCTGGCGCTCCACAGGCTGCGCGAAGGATCCGAGCGTCCACTTCTCCTCTTGCACGGTCTGGGCTCGCGCACACCGGACGATGTCCCGTCCGACTGCGCCGCGTGGCCGGGATCGGTCTGGGGTCTCGATTTCACGGGACATGGCACGTCCACTGTCCCGGTGGGAGGTGGTTACACGTGCGAGCTCCTCCTCGCCGACGCCGACGCAGCCCTGTGCGAGCTCGGGTCGGTCACGGTCCTCGGACGCGGCCTCGGCGCGTACGTGGCACTGCAGCTCGCAGGGGCGCGGCCGGGTGACGTGCGTGGCGCGGTCCTGGCAGACGGACCTGGGCTGTTGGGGGGAGGTCCGGTCCCGTCGAGCGGAACGATCCTGTCACCCGACCCTGGACGCAGGTCGGATCCGTCGTCCCCGCCGGACCCGTTCGCGCTCACCGAGTTGAACAACGACGTCCGGCCCCCGGACTACGCGACGATCTTCGTGCGCCAAGCGGTCGCCAACTCGGGCCTTCTGACCCCGATCCTCGTGACGGCCCGCCAGCGTGCCCCGTGGCTCGACGCCGTAGCAGAGGAGTTCGGCGTCAGGCGACTGTCCGTCGAGGATGCCCTGGCCGAGTTCGCCGACGAGGACTGACTGTCGCCGTCCGTCTCCGCAAGAACCCCTGGTCGCCGAAGTCGATCAGGAGTCCTTCCGGTCGCCCCTGAGGTCCATGCCGAAGAGCGTCGGGACCACGCCGGACGAGACGGCCGGGGCGAACCAGTACCCCTGACCCTTGGAGTATCCCTCTTGGAGGAGACGCTCACCTTGAAGCCGCGTCTCGATGCCTTTCGCGATCAGGTCGATGCCGAGCGCGTCCGCAGCCGCTCGTGCAGCCCTGACGGTCGCGAGGCTGCGTCGAGGAGGCTCGACTTCCTTGAGCCCTGATGTGATCTCCATGTCCACCTTGATCGCGCTCACACCCCAGCGATCGAGCCACGCGGGGGAGGTCGCTCCCGTGTAGTCGTCGACGACTATGCGGACCCCGATGTCCTTCAGCGACGAGGTGATGTGCTCGGTCCGGCCGGGTTCGCGGAGGAGGGTCTCCTCACCGACCTCGAGTCCCAGGCGACCGGGGTCCATGCGGACACCCGTGAGGATCGCGTGCACGTCCTCGACGAGTCCGGGGTCCTCGAACTGGGCGGTTGAGAGGTTCACACCTATCGGCGGGGCATCGAGCTTGAACCGAATCCATGTGATGGCGTCCCGGCACGACGTCACCAGGACGGTCCGACCCATCGCGACGATCATGCCCGTCTCCTCGGCCATCTGGAGGAAATCTCCCGCCGGCAACAGGCCCTGCTCGGGGTGCTTCCATCGTGCCAGCGCCTCCGTCTCGGAGAGCTCCCCCGTCCTCAGGTCGACCACAGGCTGGTAGACGACCGAGAAGCTCCCCTTTTCGACGGCCTGGCGCAGCGCCTCCTCCGCCTCCAGTCGTTTGACGACATGGGCGCGACGCGTGTGCGCGTGGAGCTCGCAGCGATCGCCTCCGCGCACCGCAGCGAGATACGCCGCCGACATGGCGTGGTGGATCACCTCCTGGGCCGTCTCGTGGGCGGGATCGCCCACGGCGACACCGACCGAGGCTGTGACCTGGATCTCGCGCCCGCCCACGTCCATCGCGGTGCGCATGCGAGTCCGGATCTCCTCGCCGAGACGCATGAGTCCCGCCGGCTCCTCCGTGCCGGCCACGACCACGAATGTCGTGTCGTCCGTCTTCGCCAGGGAAGCTTCGGACTTGTCGAGTAGGGACTGCAGCCGGGCAGCCACGCGCTGCTGCAGGTGGGGATCCGGGAACAGTGCGTCGTCGATGTCTCCCCCGCGGTCGATCTTGCACGCGATGGCACCCACGGCAGCACCGGTCCGTACGGACGAACGAAGCGCC
>QWHP01000476.1 GCA_021404985.1 Actinobacteria bacterium ATB1 | reverse complement strand
AACTGCGATCGACACCTCGACGGGATCTCCCTTGCCGACCTCCCAGGCCCTTCGGGGGATCACTGCCTGCCTGGAAGCACGGGGTCGCGCGAACCCTCCCGCTCCCCCCGTCCGTACATCCCCGACGACCCTGTCGACACGAAAACAGCGCTCATCGCCGGCATCGCGGTCGAGGCCGACGATGTACGCCACCCCGGACCTGTAGACGAGCTGCCACGGCTCGACCGTCCTCCTGCTGTGCGCCCCGGAAAGACTGCCGTACTCGAAGCGGAGGACCCGACACTCCATGACAGCGTCGAGAAGCAGGGCGAGCAAGGCGGCCTCATTCCCGTGCACGGCTGCGTCCGCCGGCCTCTCGGCCTCGGGCTCCTCGTCCCACACGAGCGCCGTGGCCAAGGCGACGGCGGAGCGTTCGGCCACGGTCAACCCCGGGTCGGGTATCAGCTCGTCCGCAGGAATCCTGTAGCCGGCGTTCTCGGTCCTCGAGGCGAAGGGATCGAGAGGCTCGGCGAGGACATCTATCCCCATGTCGCGCAGCGCCCTCTTGTCGCGCTCGAAAGTGCGTCGCATCGCCTGCTTCGACCCCGAGTATCCAGGGACGAGAACCACGATCTCGTCCTGGGGGATCGGATGGTCGGTGGCGGCGAGCAACGCCACGAGGTTCACGAGACGCTCGAGTCGGTTCACCGCATCGGAGTGTACGTTGCTGAATCCACACCACGAGCTGATCTGCAATACACTCCGCCGAGTGAAGGACGATCTCGACACAGGGAGCGAAATCGACGTAATCGGCCGTCTTGCCGAGGACGCCGGAGCTCTCCTCCCCGCCCTCCGCACGCAGGACCGGGGTGGTCATGCGAGGCTGCAGGACGTCGATCACTGGGGTCGCAGCGAACGCATGCGTGAGCTCGTGCGCCGCCTCTACGACCCGATCTACCGGCATTGGTTTCGCGCCGAGCTCGACGGACTCGAGAACATCCCCGAGGGCGGTGGAGCCCTGCTTGTCGCGAACCATGCTGCGTCCGTTCCCTCCGACGCCCCGGTGATCATGCACGGGATCGAGGTGGAGCTCGGACGTCCGGTCTACGGACTCGCCGAGCATCTCTTCCGCACCGTCCCCGTGATCGGGACGCTCTGGGCGCGCAGCGGAGGAGTTGCCGCGCATCCCGACAACGCCCACCGTCTCCTGCACGACGAGAACCAGCTCGTTCTCGTGTTTCCCGAGGGCGCCAAAGGCCCCGGCAAGCCCTTCTCCGAGCGTTATCGACTCCGGCGTTTCGGTCGAGGCGGGTTCGTGGAAGTTGCCATGAAGGCCGGGGTTCCGGTGATCCCGATCGCCGTGATGGGTGCCGAGGAGTCTATGCCGAACCTGACGACGATCCCAGCCATCGCGAAGCTCGCCGGCGTACCGTACGCTCCGATCACTCCCCAGATGCTCGCTGCCCCGTTGTTCGGACCACTGGCGCCGTTTGCCACGCTCATGTATCTGCCGGCGAAGTTCCGCGTACGTTTCCTGCCACCGGTCCATTTCCCCGACAAGCCCAACCTGCCCCGCTACTCCAAGGCGCGCGTCATGGAATACGCCGACTTGATCAGGGACATGATCCAGGAGGAGCTCTACGAGATGCTGCGTCACCGAAGGTCGGTGTGGTTCGGATGAGCCGTGTCCTGATCACCGGCCTCGCAACCTACTGGGGCGGGCGTCTCGCCCAGGTTCTCGAGGAGCACCCCGACGTCGAGCTGATCGTCGGTGTCGACAGGCGCGCACCGAATGTCGAGCTGGAACGCACCGAGTTCGTGCGTGTCCGCGAGGACTACGGCGCCCTGCGCCGCATCGTCGAGGCTGCCGAGATCGACACGATCCTCCACACGCACCTGCTCGTCGACTCGACGGCTGCCTCCAGCCGTTGGCTGCACGAGCAGAACGTCATCGGGACCATGAACCTCCTTGCGGCCGCCGCTACGACGGACTCCCCGGTACGGCGCGTCATCGTGAAGTCCTCGACCCTCGTGTACGGATCGGGGCGCGGCGACCCCATGATCTTTCGCGAGACGATGCGGAGGTCGAACCCGCCGAGAACGCAGGTCGAGCGGACGTTGATCGAAGTCGAGGACTACGTCCGGGACTTCGCGGAGGACAACCCTCACGTGTCCGTCACTCTGCTGCGTGTCGCCAACGTGATCGCCGCAGACCACGATACACCGATGCTCACCGCCCTGCGTAGGCCGGCCGTTCCCGCTGTCTTCGGATTCGACCCCTTGATCCAGGTGGTGCACGTGGAGGACTGC
>QWHP01000475.1 GCA_021404985.1 Actinobacteria bacterium ATB1 | reverse complement strand
GAGCCCTGAGGCTCTCCTCGGCGGGGCCGGTGCCGAACACGTGCAAACGGACGGCCGGGACAGAGGCCATGGCGTGGACGAGGGTTGCAACGCCCTTCTCGTCGGAGAGGCGCCCCGCGTAGACGGCATCCTCGCCGCCGAAGCGAGGCGCGACCCTGTCGACGTCGCAGAAGTTCCGTAGCACGCGCAGCTTCCGCTCGGGTATCCCGGCTGCGGCGACCTTGCGGGCGAGGAACTCGCTGGGCGCGACGAACAGATCGACATGTCGCTCGTACAGGCGCAGTCCGTGGTGGAGGTACGCCTCCGCGGTGTTGAGAACGCTCGGCATGAGCATCCCCCTCGTGCACCGCCGCCTGGTCGCCTCGTACCAGCGGCCACCCGTGCAGGCCTCGCAGATGCCCTCGGCGTTGAGGAACCTGTAGGCAGGACACGCGAGCTTGTAGTCGTGGAGGGTCATCAACACGGCGGTTCCGTCCCTGCCGGCCGGAGCCAGAATCGAGGGTGAGAGCTGGTGGTAGATGTTGTGGGTGTGGACGACGTCGGGCCGGAAGTCGCGGATCACACGCGTGATGCGGCGACGTCCACCGACGGAGTAGAGCAGCCGCCCGGCCATGTGGGCGCGCTCTGGCCAGCGTGCCGGTGGGTCCTCGAAGTCGACCTCGGAGACGAACTCGGCCTGATACCTGTAGGCGGGGTTCTCCGGGTGGTGCATACCCCAGAGCTCGACCCGGTCGCCTCGCTGCCGCAGCGCCATGGTCAGGTCGAGCATGTACGCCTCGGCGCCTCCCCGCCGGTAGAGGAACTTGTTCACCTGGAGGACGTTCACGCGGTGACCCCTACCGGCGTCCTGTCCCGGTCGTCGGCGCCGGGAACCTCTGTCCTGGTCCTCGGGTCGTGACGATGGAGCATCCTGCCGTCCTTCGTCAGGCCCTCACCTGACAACGCGATGGCAGCGAATGCCCAGAAGTACCACTGGACGGCGGGCTGGCTGAGGAGGTTCGAGGTCGCGCTCATGACGAGGTAGGCCACCATCGTGCCGGCGAACGCCACGCGGACAGCGCGCCTGAAGGGTGGGGCGCCGGTGCCGGTGGCCGCCAAGGCGCACCGCGTCTTTGTGGGCTTGCTTGCCCTCACTGGTGGTGGCGCTGATGGCGTCGAGGCCCTCGCCCCAGATCGGCGAGCGCTTGAGACCCTTGAGCGCCTCACCCCAGTAGCTCAGGCGCCACTCCAACGAGTTCTCCTGTTCGACGGCGGTCTCGCCCTCACCACTCAGGTCGCTGAAGCGCTCGGCGACGCCTGGTACGAGCAGGAGGAGCGCGACGACTATGACCGGTACAAGGAAGGCCTTGGCCCGGTAGCGGAGCCAGCCGGCTATCAGGATCGCCATGAAGAGGCCGATCCAAGCCGTGCGCGTGAAGGTCATGACGAGCGCGGCGAGACATGCGATGGCGAGCGGCCAGAGCCAGCGCCGCGCTCTCTTCTGCGTTACGAGGAGGGCGGCGATCACGGGGAGCACCATTGTGAGGTACAGGGCGAAGGGGTTCGGGTGCAGGAAGGTCCCTGTCACACGAACGAACTCGCCCTGCTTGATGACGAATCCCTGACCCGTGACGAACTGGAACATGGCGAGTCCGACAGGAAGGACGCTCGAGAGAGCGATCGCTGTGGCGGCGCGCAGGGCACCCTCCTCGGTGGATGCGATCTGGCGAACGAACTCGAATATGACGAGGAGGCTCGCGAAGCGCAGCCAGTCCTTCAGTCCACTGAGCATGTCGGGTGCGAGCAGAACGGCGAACCCGGCCCATAGGAGGAAGAGCAAATAGGGAAAGATCGAGCTCTGCGTGCCCGGAAACGACCTGTGGCTCGTCATGTCGATGGTCCCCGCGACGAGCACCAGCAGGGCCAGGGCGGCAGCGACGTTCAGAGGTCCGATGCGGATGTTGCTGACGAGATCGATGCTCGCCCGCGCGACGAGGAGGAGCAGGATCGCATCGGCCAGGTTCTGCAGCAGGAGCAGCACGAAGACCCCGGCACCCAACATGGCGCCGACGACGATCATCAAGGTCGTGGACGCTTCGCTCGTGACCCCGATCCCGATCCCGACTGCGGCGGCACCACCGGCGGCGGCGAGAACGAACTCGGCACGGCCATGTGCCCGCAGTCGGGGTGCAAGGTGCGCTCGCGACATCAGTCAGCGTACCCCCACCGCACGAGAGCGGGACTCAGGCAGCGCTCGAGCTGTTCGAGCTGGGATGCAGAGAGGTCCTTGCGAAACGCGTCGCGCCTACCGGCGGACACCGAGTGCCGTGCCACCCCGGCTTCGAACTCGGGTGTCCAGTCGAGGCCTGCGAAATCGAGGACACTGCCCAGGTGTACTTCGGGGGCATCGAGGAAGTCCTCGTAACGGACGTCCATCCAGCGCTCGGATGGGATCTCTGCCCGGGCACTCGCGAATGCGTCCATGAGGATCCGCCACGCAGACCCGGCGAGAACCTCGTGACTGCGACCCGAAGCCTCCCACTCGGCCTCGAGCTCGTCCGGAAGAGGGCCGAACTGCCATTGGCCCGGGCCTCGGTAGCCGAGCCACCACGGCATCTGCAGCCAGGAGTTGGCGACAGCGCGCCCGTCCCGCACGACGTTGAGGAATCGGGCCTCGGGGAAGACCTCGGCGAGGAAGCGCGCGCGAGGCCAGCCGGTGAACTTGTGTGAGAACACAGGCCTTCGCTGGGCTGCAGCAAAGCTTGCGAAGAAGCCACGGAGCCTTTCGCGAAGCCAGGGGGTGACGTCTGGCGCACCGAGGTCACGGAAGGGCATCGACAGGATCGGCGACACCTCACGGTCCAAGATGCGATAGCCCTCGGAAGGCGCGAAGCGAATTCTCCCCTTGCGTGTCAGGCCGGCCGGGACCCGCCGGTAGACCTCGTTGTTGTACCGTCCCCGCCACCGGGCCACGAGTGGCACGTTGTCGTCCACGTTGGAGACGAAGCCCATGTCGGGGTGACGTGCGAGCATCTCGTGGACGAGCGTCGATCCGCAGCGTCCGGTTCCGAGTACGAAAAGGATGTCCGGTCCCTCTGGCATTCCGTCCCTCAATCGGTCCTGTACCCGTAACGCGTGAGCTCGTCGAGTTGGACCTTCGTAACCAGATCCACCGTGTCGCCGTCGAGTTCCGTTCGCCACCCCTCGTTGCGGTCGGGGTAGGGCAGCGACTCGAGCTCGGAGATCCAACCCGGGTCGGGGGTGAGACCTGCGAAGGCAGCGATCCCGACCAGGGAGCCCACGGGGTCGGCGACGAGGGCTTCGTAGGTGACCTCGAGCCTGCGTGCGTCCGGGATCGTGGAGAGGCCGTCCTCGATCGAGCGGAGCTCCTCGACCCAGTTCCTGGCACAGAGATCCCAGGGGTCGCC
>QWHP01000474.1 GCA_021404985.1 Actinobacteria bacterium ATB1 | reverse complement strand
AATCGAGGCGGCCAGACTCGCGGTGGGAGTCCTCGGGGAAGCTCTGGAGGCGACCGAGGCGGCCAGGGCCGACAACTCGGAAGGCTCCGGGGACCGGCCGGCAGAGGATCCCGGCCGTCTGGCCGAGATGATCGAGGACGTCGAGTCGATACTCAGGTACGCGGCGTCGTCCTCGCGGCGGCTCATAAGCGAACTGAGGCCGCGCGCTCTCGACCATGGAGGTCTGCTTCCCGCTCTCGCCAGTCAGCTCAGGCAGTTGTCCGAAGGCGGCACCGACGTCTACCTGCGTACCTCGAAAGGCAATCCAGATCTCGTCGAGCTCGTTCGTGTTAGAGGAGAGGCCGAGCTCAGCCTCGCAGAGGAGCCCGAGACCGACCTCTCGGCTGACCCCGTCACCGACGGCGTCCCCGACTGGATGGAGATGCTCCTCTTCCGTTGCGCGCAGCGCGCTTTGCGCAACGTCGAGCAGCACGCACAGGCCTCACGGGTGGTGGTCGACGTCTACCGCGAGCACTCGGACCTCGTGGTGAGAGTCGCAGACGACGGGGTCGGGTTCCAGCCCGACGAGCTCGAGCGAAAGGCCGCGGACGGTCATCTCGGGGTGGTCGCCATGCGTGAGGAGATCGCCAACGCGGGCGGGACCTTCGACATCGGCCCGAGCGTCCTCGGAGGAACCGAGGTCCTCTTCAGGCTTGCCTACTCCGGCTAGCCGTCGACTAGCCGAGAAGGCGACGCTGCTGCTCGAGGATGTCGCCGCCCGACAGCACTGGCCAGGTGAGGCGGTACAGCATCGTGAGTGCCCGGGCGAGCGTGTCGTTCGAGCTGTCGGATGCCTGGATGGCCTGATCCGCGAGGGTGCCTGCCACTTGGACTACGACCCGGAAGAGAGGAAGTGGCAGGCGGATCTGAACCTGCTGGTCGAGAGTCGTGAGGATGTCACGGGCTTCGTTGCGGGCCGGTACGGGCACCGTCGGGTGGTTGAGTGCGATTCGCATCGCGCTGAACCGGATCCGCCAGGTCTCGAGGTCCAGCTCGGAGTTGATGTCGACGGGTCCGCCGGAACGCACGAAGAGGGCGTTGTCTCCGCCGGGCCCGCGTGGGATGAAGGAGATCTCCTCGTCACCCCACCCGTCGTGACCGACGGTGGGGGAATCGACAGGGGCGAAGAGGAGTCCTTCCGCCCCCTGCGCGGCCGGACTCGGAAGCTCGGAGCCGATCAGGGAGGCTGGACTGAGGTGTTGCTGCATCTGGGGTCCTTTCGGCTGTACCGGCGGGTCGGTCATCGCCCCGGCCGGTTCGCTTGCTGATCGGTCGCTGCGTGTCTCTTGAGAATCCCCCGATCGGGCGAAATCTCAGGCCACGACCCCGAGATCGGAGCCGAGATCAGAGAAGGTCGATCGAAGTTGGCGGAGGCCCTGGCTGCGTATCTGGCAGACGCGGGATTCCGTCACGCCGAGAATCTCGGCGACTTCGGAGAGGACCATGCCCTCGACGATCGAGAGGTAGAGGACGAGGCGGGACCGTGGGGGCATCGCAAGCAGCATCGTCTCTGCGAGAAGCCGGGATTCGACCGCCTCGATGTCGCTGATGTGGTCGGCGACGGTGTCGGCCACGCGCATCACGTCGCCTGTCTCACTCGTCAGGTCGACATCCAGGGAGGCGAGGCGCGATCTCTGCTCCTTGGATTCGGCGCGGCAGAGCTCGGCGAGGGTCATGTCGAGCTCTCTGGCGAGTTCGGATCTGTCCGGGCGGCGCCCGGTCTTGGCTGTGAGCCTGTCCTGTGCGTCTGCGACCATGCGCGTGAACGCTCGGACGGAGCGAGGTGCCCAGTCGATCTGGCGGAGGCCGTCGATGATCGCCCCGCGGATCCGGTACGCGGCGTAGGTGGTGAAGGCGACGTCCGCGTCGGGGTCGAAACGGCAGAGGGCATCGAGGAGGCCGTCGATGGCGAAGCTGGCCATCTCGTCACGGGCCCCGAGGATGTCGTTGCGGATCGAGTAGCCGGCTGCGATGCTCTTGGCCAGGTCGAGATGTCGCGTGAGGAGCCAGTTTCGGGCCTCGATGTCAGGCCTCGCGCCGTTGCGTGTCGCGAGCCAGCGCTGCCATGCGAGATCGTCGGTGGCCTCTTCGTCGAGGCCGGGTCGGCCGGGGTGGTGCCTGAACGGCTTCTCCCTGTTGCCCGAGTCCCGGGACGGAGCGGTCGTGTTGAATGACGGTGTGGGTGTCCGTGTGCTCATTGCCTGCCTCGTGTGGGTTACGGAGACGAGCAACTGATCGACGCGAACATGCCTCGGCAATATCC
>QWHP01000473.1 GCA_021404985.1 Actinobacteria bacterium ATB1 | reverse complement strand
CATGACACGGCTCCGGGGGGCTGCTAGGAATGGGCGCCGATGAGCAGGTAGTCGGGGCGAGGGTAGGGAACTCTCTTCACGGGTGCAGCGGACCGGCGGTCTGCACACAGGGGGACCAACAATGGGCTCAAGGACCGGAGCCGTAGGTTCCGGTGGTGGTGTGATACGCAAGTTGGGCGGGTGGGTCCTCTCGGCTGCCATTCTTTCCCTCGGAGCCGTTCCCGCAGGCCCATCCGTCCGGGCTGCGTCGCCGCCGGGCTTCAACAACGGGGCGGGCGAGGCATACGCAGAGGTCATGTCGGCCAAGGCGATCGCAGGGTCGACCGAGATCGGAGTCGACTTCGGAATGGCCTTGGCCAAGTACCAGGGCAGCGTCGGGATCGCGGAGGGCCGGGCATACGACCTCGGGATCATCGAGGCGCTGCTCTCCACTTCGTGCGACGGCAGCCCGGCAACGATCGACAAGGCCACGATCAACCAGGGCATCCGGGTGGACTCCCGGGATGTCGCACCCCTCCAGCTCCAGCCCACCAAGGTCGCCGGCATCGGAAGCAACCCAAAGGAGGTCGGCACCCAGTGGTCCGGCGCGACGAACCTGCCCTGGGCACACGCAGGCACCGATCTCCTGCCCCTGGACTTCGGCATGAGGGTCGAGGGTGCTCACAACGAGGCCACGACCCAGGTCAAGGACGGGGTACGCCGATCCGAGGCCTTCATGACAGCCGACAAGCTCGTCTTCATGGGCATCTTGACGCTTTACAAGCCCCGCTGGGAGGCCGTGGTGGCAAACGGGAACGCTCAGGAATCCCGTGGCTCGTTCACGTTCGAGAGGGCAAAGCTCTTCGGCGTCGATCTGGATCCCAAGACCGCCGAGAGGGACATCCAGCGCGGGCTCGCGGACTGGAGCCGCTCCTTCTCCGAGATGGGGCTCCGCTTCGACTACCCGGAGGTCCACGTCGAAGGAGACCGCGTCGAGGTCCGCCCGATGGCGATCCGCATCGTCGACAGTCCGGCCGGCAAGAAGGGCGTCGGGCCGTTCCTCGAGGCCATCCAGCCGCTGCGCGAGATCCTCTTCGAATACCTCCTCGAGCTCGACTGCAACTTCGCGACGACCATCACCATCCTCGACATCCTCCTCGGTGTCCTCTCGGGGGCAGGCGGGATCCACATCACCGCCGGCGGTGCGACCGTCGAGGTCGACGACACGTTCTACGAAAGCCCCTTCGGACAGACCTCCACGACCGACTCCGGGATCTACAGCTCCCCGCACGCGGATACCCCGGCGTCGGCGCCCGAAGCGTCCTCCCCTCCGCCCACTGCCTCCACTGCCCTCCCCCGGTCCGACGAGGTGGCCGCCCCTGCACTCGAACCCGCCTCGTCCCGCGAGCAGATGCCGGGTGAGACCGACCCGGCTGCGGCCCTCGCCGCTGCGGCTCTCCTCGCCGTGATCGCCGGTCTTGCGGCGGGCGACTTCGTCTGGATGCGACGCACGAACAGGAGGATCCCGGACGCATGACAGACCCGCCAGAGCCCGACGCGAGAAACGAGGCCGCTACCACGACCAGTGCGCCTGCATCCACGCCGCACACCAACATCGCCCGGACCCCGGACTCGGTCGCCCCCTCTGCCCCCACGCCACCTTCGCCACCTTCACCTCCCTCGCCACCCCGGACCCGGACCCCCATCCAGGCGGGAAGGCTCACCGGCAAGCAGAGCGCTGCCCGTCTCCTGCGCGGCTGGGGCCCCCTCGCCGGCTTCGTGGCTGCCCTCCTGCTCATGTCCCTGCTCGTTCCCACGAAGGGACCTGTGGTCGTGACCGAGTTCACGTCAGACGAAGCCGCCGCAGGCAAGTCCGGGAAATCCTCCTCCGGCGAGGCTGACGGCACGTCGGGAGACGCGACAGCCACGGACGCGCAGTCGGGTACGGGCGCAATGCCCGCAGGCGCCGAAGGCTGCCCGGACCGCTCCGTTCAGGTGCCCGGCGACCCCTACTCACCGCCGTGCTACGCGTTCTCAGGCGACAACGGGGGGGCCACGGCGAAGGGTGTCACGGCGGACAAGATCGTGGTCTCGGCGCGGATGAGCAGAGAAGCGGGCTTCCAGGACGCGTTGCAGCAGGCGGCGGGCGCAGACATCGCAGACACCCCCGAGGACATCATGCGCACGATGTCCGCCCTTGCCGAGTACTTCAACTCTCGGTTCCAGTTCTATGGCCGCAAGATCGAGATCAAGTTCTTCTGAGCTCAACGGGACGACTCCCCCCTTCGCAGACGCGCTGGCGCGCCGGCAGATCGTGAACTTCGGTGCCCCCTACATGTCGCGTGAGTGGTTCTCGCAACGCCGCCCCTACGTCTGGAGCCAGCTCACGGACTGCTCGATCGTCGTCGAGACGACAGCCGAGTACGTCAACAAGCGCCTTGCGGGCAAGCCCGCCGCACACGCGGGCCCTGGACTTCAGGGCAAACCGCGCAAGATCGCCGTCGTGGCTCCGGAGAACTCCTGGTATCAGGAGTGCGTGAAGGCCGGAAGAGCGATCCTCGACAAGGCCGGGAACGGCTCGATCGTCGTCGCCGACGAGAAGTACAAACTCGACCTCGGCCAGATGTCGAACCAGGCGACGAACGTGATCGCGAAGCTCAAGAGTGTCGGCGCGACCTCCATCCTGTGCGGAACCGACCCTGTCATGCTCCTCTTCATGACCCAGAAGGCTCAGGAGCAGAACTACCACCCCGAGTGGATCGTGTCCGGCGTGGCATTCACGGACCAGGATCTCGTCG
>QWHP01000035.1 GCA_021404985.1 Actinobacteria bacterium ATB1 | reverse complement strand
GAGTCCTTGGCGCGTGGATTTGCCTGGGGCGTGCGTATTGGCGCGCCAGGGGTCGGCGGGTGGGGGGTCTGGCGCGTGGATCTTGAGGTGGGGTGCAAATTGGCGCGCCAGGGGTCGGACCTCGCAGGGCCGCTCGTGGGTGCCGTGTTCGCCGCAGTCTCCGTCCCACCACCCTCCTGTGATCCACTCCTGTCGGTGGGTTTCGACACGTGTCCGAGCGGCACCTCTCGGGTGCGGGTACCCGGAGGATCGATCACCCGATGAGACCAGCAATTGGGTCGAGTGGGTCAGGCGGCGAACAACTGGAGCATGACGACGTAGTGGCAGAGGCCGGCGCCTGCGACGAACGCATGCCACACCTCGTGGTACCCGAAGACACCGGGCACGGGGTTGGGCCAGCGGCTGACGAACATGACTGCCCCGACCGTGTACAGGATCCCACCCGTTGCGAGCATCACGACACCCGTGGTGGAGAGGCCCGAGACGATCTGTGGCAACGCCACGATGGCGACCCACCCGAGAACCAGGTAGAGGGCCACTCCCAGGGAGCCGAGCTTGTCGATGAGAGCCAACTTGAGGACGATCCCGACGAGCGCGCCCGCCCAGACGATCGAGAGGATCCACACCGACCAGGCCCCATCGAGGACGAGAAGAGCGAATGGCGTGTAGGAACCCGCGATCAGCACGTAGATCATGGAGTGATCGAGGCGGCGCCACATGCGCTTGGCCTTCGGGCCCCAGTCGATCCGGTGGTACGTGGCGCTCGTGCTGAAGAGGGCGACGAGCGACATCGCATACACGACGGCGGCCACCCGGGCCAGCGTGCCATGGGCCACGATGACGAGAAAGAGCCCGAGAGGGACCGCAATGATCGCGGACACCTGATGGATCCGTCCTCGCCAGGTCGGCTTCAAATCAGCGACCGTCTGTGTCGGGCCGTCTCCGGAGCCGGCCACGTCATGCAGGCCGCCTACGTCGGCCAAGCCACCCAGGTCACCCAGGTCGGCCACTGCCCTCGTGGAGTCTCCCGAAGCGGTCAATTGGAATCCTTAGTGCTAAGTATTGCTGTCATACATTAGACGAGAGTAGTCTCGGGGTGCAATGGTGCAAGCGAAGGGCTCACAGCCCCCCATCGATCCACAGGCCCCCACGGGCCCACCTGCGAAGGGGCCCCCACACGGAGAGTCCAGGGAGACGAGCCTCCTCGAGTCCGACGCGATCAAGAACGAGATCGCCCGCATCGAGGCCGAGGGTCGCGCCAAGGTGGCGCAGCTCAAGGACCTGGCCGAAGCGGGTGAGCTCCTCAACGAGGTTCTATCCCGCGGCTTCCTTCCCCTCTTCGTGCTCCACCTGATCTCGCTGCAACCCCGCCACGGCAACGAGATAATCCGTGAGATCCAAGTGCGTACGGAAGGCCTCTGGGAACCGTCCTCCGGCGGCGTGTACTCGCTCCTCAAGAAGCTCGAGAAGCGGGGCTGGATCGAAGGTGAGTGGGAAGAGGGCGAGACTCGCCAGAAGAGGACCTACAAGCTGACATCCGACGGACGGTCGATCCTCGCCGCCCTGCTCGAGATCGTTCCTCCCCGGGTCGCCGCGACACATCGCGCGCTCGAGCTCGTCGCTCTCGACATCCTGTCGAATCCTCTCCTCGACCGGCCTTGATCCGGCGGGAGTGCTTCAGGGAACCCCGACCGTCTCGGTGTCGCGTCCGGACCGCAACACCGTCCCGGCGAGAGCGCCCGTCTCCCTCCCGTCCACGACAGAGAGACTGCCGTTCACCCAGACGGCCCGAAGCCCTTCCGAAACTGCGTGGAGTCTCTCGCTGTCCGCTGGAAGGTCGGCGACCTTGCGCACCGGTCCACACCCGACGCGGTCCGGATCGAACAGGACGAGGTCGGCCTGCCAGCCTTCCTCGACCCGGCCTCTACCCCTGAGGCCGAAGAGGCGGGCCGGCACGTCGGTCATCAGCCGGACAGCCTGTTCGAGACCCAGGAGCCGGCGACCCCTGATCGTGTCCGCGAGGAACTCGGTCGGGTAGACGCTGCCGAGCATTCGGTCGAGGTGGGCTCCGCCGTCAGACCCGCCGACCATCGCTCTTCCCGAGCCGATGAGCTCCATGCGCATCTGCCAGCTCGCACTGTCGTCCTCGAGTGGCGTCGGCCACAGCACCGTCCTCAGGTCGTCCGCGAGGACGATGTCGACGAGCGTGTCGAAGGGGGTCGTCCCGCGCTCGGCGGCGATCTCGCCGACTCGCCTTCCCTCCAGATCCTTGTTCTCAGCGGAATATGTGTCACCCACGCGGTATTGATCCCAACGGTTCAGGCGGCGCATGGCTCCGGCGTCCGCCGGGCCGGCAGCCTCCACCATCTTCCGCCGGACCTCGGGGTCGCGGAGCCTCTTCATCCGCTCGGCGACAGGCAGTGTGAGGATCTCGTCCCAATAGGGCATGAGGGTCAGGGCGCAGCGCGTGAGGAAACTCATGTTCATGGGGACGAGGATCGGCATCGTCAGAGCGACGACCCTTGCCCCCCGGGTTCTGGCGTGTTCCGAGGCGCGGAGCTGGTGTTCGACCGCCTCCGGATCGCGCGAATCCACTGTCAGGACGTTCCAGTTCAGTGGTCGTCCGGCAGCCAGCGACATCGTTGTCAGGCGCTCGATCTCGTCGTCCGAGAAACCCTTGAGGCAGCCGTCGGTGATGTACTCGAGTGTCGTTCCCTCGAACTCGCCGGTGACACGGCAGAGCTCGACGACCTCCTCGCCAGTGGCGAAGCGCGTTGGGATGGGATCGCCGTTGCCATCGCTGTGCGTGAAGGACTGCGACGACGAGAAGCCGAGGCCGCCGGCCTCCAAGGAGGCCCGAAGCTCCGCCTTCATGGCGTCGAGCTCCTCGGGCGAGGCTTCCCGGCCCGTCCCCTCCTTGCCCATGACGTAGCGGCGGAGGGCGCAGTGTCCGACGAGAAAGGCGGCGTTCACACCGAGCTTCCCGTCGAATTGGTCGAGATACTCGGCGAAGGTCGTCCAACCACCCCCGACACCCTCGCGCAAGGCCTCGAGGGGCATGCCTTCCACGGCGGCGAGCATCTCGAGGGTCCAGTCGACGTCCTCCGCCCTGAGTGGAGCGAGGGTGAAGCCGCAGTTCCCCGAGATCACAGTCGTGACGCCGTGCACGTTCGACGGGCTTGCATGCGGGTCCCAGAGCAGCTGCGCGTCGTAATGAGTGTGGGGGTCGACGAACCCGGGACACAGGACGAGATCCGTGGCGTCCGTCACCTCGGCTGCCCCCGAGGTTGGCACCGAGTTCGGGTCCTCGATGGCGGCGATCTTGCCGTCGCGAATCGCGACATCCGCCGCACGCGCGGACTCGCCCGTGCCGTCGACGACGATGGCGTTCCTGATCAGGTGTTCATGCATGACTACTCCCCCGGACGCGACGAGCCTAGGGCAGGTTACGAAATAGAACCAGTTCTAATTCGCGGAGGCGTCGGCCAGAACGGATGCGTCGATAGGATCGCCGGCGTCGGACGAAGCGAGAGAAGGGCCGGGCAGTGGGTGAGAACGAGGGTCGGATCTGGGGCATCGTCACGCCACAGCTTCCTGCGGCGTTCCTGGCCGCGTACGCAAAGCAGCTCGAGGATCAGGGGTTGGACGGAGTGTTCGCGCCGCAGGTGTACGGACCGGGGTTCCCGGCCCTGGCGGCGGCAGCAACCTCGACGACGCAGCTCAAGGTGGCGACTGGGATCGCGCTCGCCTTCACGCGCAGTCCGTTCGAGACGGCGATGACGGCCATGGACCTCGACCGCCTGTCCGGTGGCCGTTTCGTCCTCGGCATCGGGCCGAGCATCCGGTCCTGGAGCGAGGGGTTCTTCGGCATGCCCTACGGCAAGCCACTAGCCCACCTCCGGGAGGTCGTCGAGGCAGTCCGCCTCGTCGTGGCCGGGGCGCACACCGGAGAGCTCGACCGCTACGAGGGGGAGTACGTGAGCCTCGACTTCTCCGAGCTCCAGCGGACGCCGCCTCCGGTGCGGACGGAGATACCGATCTGGATCGCCGCGCTCAGGGCCCCACTTGTCCGCCTCGCAGCCGAGGTCGGCGACGGTGTGATCGGCCATCCCCTCTGGTCGATTCCGTGGGCGACGGAACAGGTACCGACCTGGATCGGGGAAGGACTCGAGCGGGCCGGGCGACGCAGGTCGGACGTGCACGTGAACCTCTGGGTATGGGCTGCCCCGGGCGGGGACGTGGCTGCGATCCTCGACGACGTGCGCCCCACGGTCGCGTTCTACGGCGGAATGGCACAGTACGAGGAGTACTTCGCCTGGCACGGCTTCGGGGACGTGGCGAAGCGCCTCCAGGCCGGTGTGCAACAGGGCGACTACATGTCTGTCGCCTCGGAGGTACCCGACGAGATGGTCCGCACCTTCGTGCTGTGTGGGCCCCCGGAGGAGTGCCGCGAGCGGCTGGAGGCGATCTGGCAGGTGGCGGACTCCGTCACCCTTGCGCCACCCGTCTACGGGCTGGCACCCGACCGTCAACTCGCCCACCTGAACGCGATCGCCGAGACCTTCTACGACTGACATGTGGGCAGCCCTGCAGACTCACAGCGTCGGTAGTCCTGCCCACATGTCGATTTCCCTCTGTGTGGGTGGGAATCGCCGCCGGCAGGCGTCGGTGATCCTGCCCACATTGCCTGAGTGAGTCGGGACGGCGGGATTTGAACCCGCGACCTCAGCGTCCCGAACGCTGCGCGCTAACCAAACTGCGCCACGTCCCGCTCGCTCGCATCCCGGACGCGAACCCGCCCACAATAGCGCCACGTTGAACAGCGGAGGAATCGACAATCGCGAGGACATCTTCCTCGGCCATCCCGTCAGGGACCACCGCCTGTTGTCGGCCGTCGGTCTCGCCCTTGTCGTCCTCGCCGCTCTCGTCATCGTTCCCGCAACCCGAGATCTGGTTCGCAACCTCGATGAGACCTGGAACGGCTGGATGTGGAAGATCGAGGGTGCCGTTCTCGTCCAGTGCGCCGAGGTTCTCGACCTTCTGGGCCGCAGCCTCGTCCTCGTCCCAGTCAGGGTCGGAGTCGCGATCTTCCTCCTCGTGAAGCGCCGGTGGGCCGCCTTGACGGGCTGGGTGTTCGTGATCCTCGCGTCGGAGACGGCGATCCAGGTGCTCAAGCCCCTCGTGGGACGGAGCCGCCCCGGGGGTCAGCTCGTCGAGACCTCGTCCGCGTCGTTTCCGTCCGGCCACGCCCTCGGTGCCGCAGTCACGGCACTGGGACTCGTACTGGTACTCACGCGCCCCGGTCCCCGCCGGCGCGTCTGGAAGACGGCTGCGATCCTCTATGTCGCCCTCATGGCCTGGAGCAGGACCTACCTGCACGTGCACTGGCTCTCGGACGTCGTCGCGGGAGCCCTGCTGGGCACCTTCATTACGGCCGGGACGTTCGTCCTCCTCGATGCGAGAGCGCGTCAGGTCTCGTCGGCTCGACCCTCGGCCGCGTCGGCTCCGTCGTCGGCTCCGTCGTCGGACTCGTCGTCGCCCGACTCCTCGTCTGCGACGGGCTCCCCGACGTCGAATTGAGCGCTCGCCTCTGCGGAATCGCCGCGCATCTCGGCATCGAGGGCATCCTCGTCCCACTCCTCGTCGGCGAGGAGCACGTCGACCGTCCAGCGCAGGGCCGCCGGTTCGTACGGTTTCACGAGCCACGCGTCGGCATCTGCCCGCCTGGCGAGGAAGACATCCGGTCTCCGGTCGAGCAACGCGAGGAACCGCACGGGAGGTATGTCCCCCTGAGCCTCGGCCGACCTCACCGCCCGGCAAACGGAGACGACACCGTTGGAGCCGACCTGGCTGTCGCACACGATGAGCTCGGGGGCTTCGTCCTCGCAGATCGACACCACGGCGCGACCATCCGAGGTCGTGATCGTGTCGAGGCCGCGCCGCGCCAGGGCGCCGACGACCTCCTCACGGACCCAGTCGGCGTCGGTCACAACCAACACAGTGTTCATCGGTCAAGCTCCTTGCCCGGAGGCGGAGACACTGTCGGGAAACAGATTCTCTTCCAGACGCTGCAGAGTCGCAAAGTCGTGCACGTCGTCGCCGAGAAAGGGGACCTTCTCGACGGGCGCGGGTGCCACGAGGGTACGCAGCCGGCCGAGCTGTGCGTCCTCTCGGGCCGCCACGTCCTGGAACGCGGCGAGATTCTGGTAGAGGTCGGCGAGCACCTCACCGTCCTCGTCACCCCGCTCGTGCATGGTGGCTGCCCTCAACCGGGTCGCCTCCGCGAGTGAGTCCACAAAACTCGGGTGCATCCGGTTCACGATCGCCGTCGAGACGGGATGTCCCATCTCGCCGAGCTGTTGAGCGAAAAACTCCGCTTCGGCGAGTGCGTCCCTGCGTGGGGAGGCGATCACACAGAATGCGGTGCCCGGATCGTCGAGGAGCTCGCGCACTCGTGCTGCCCTGTCGTGGAACCCCTCGTACATCCCCTCGAACGCGGCGAAGAAGTCCATCAGGTCCTCGAGGACCTCGCTCCCGACGACCCTCGACACCGTGCGAAGAAAGAGCCGGGCAGCACGGTTCACGACCTTCATGCCCTTGCGCGCGGGGACGGCGAGGATCCGGAAGACGCGGCCTTCGAGGAAGCGCGTGACACGGTCGGGAGCTTCGAGGAAGTCGAGAGCATTTCTGCTCGGAGGTGTGTCGACCACGACGAAGTCGTTCTCCCCCTCTTCGTGTAGCTCGTAAAGCTTCTCCATCGCCATGTACTCCTGGGTGCCCGAGAGCGCAGAGGAGATGTTGCGGTAGAAGGTGTTTGCGAGGATGCGTTCTGCCTGTTCGGGCCCTGACGCGTACCTGACGACAAGGTTGTCGAAGGTGGACTTGGCATCCAGCATCACTGCCGAGAGCTGCCCACCCGGCGCGCGACGCCCCCCGGGATCCCAGAGGGCCGGTTCTATCAGGCGCGGGACGTTGCCGAGCTCTTCGAGCCCGAGTGCCTGGGCGAGGCGACGTGCGGGGTCGATCGTGACGACGACAGCGGACCGGCCGAGGCGGGCGGCACGCATCGCCAACACCGCCGCGGTCGTGGTCTTGCCCACACCGCCGGACCCACAGATGATCAGCGTCTTGCGGCGGGCCACGATCTCGGCCAGGGAGTCGGTCATACGCCCGTACCCTCGAGGTGGTCCTCCGAGAGGAGATCGGCGAGTGCCTCGATCTCGGCAGGGCCGATCGACGCCGTGAACAGGAACGGCAGCCGGACGAAGGGAAGCGCGAGGAGATCCTCGAGGCGGTCCATCTGCCTCCTCTGGAGGGAGTGGCGCATGGCACGGAACCTCGAGGCCTCCGCAAGCGCAACGGCCTCGTCTTCGGGTATCACGGTGCCGGTCCGGGCGGCGAGCTCATGAACCTCGGAAAGCTCGACTGCCCGCCCCTCGGGATACCAGCCGTTCACGACCACGCCCGAGACCTCGATCCTCAGACCGACAAGGGCATCGGCCGTCTCCACCGTCTCGTTGACGGGGGTTTCCTCGGGAAGGGTTACGAGGACAACCGAGGTGCGGTCCCTGTCCGTGAGCATCTCCTGGACCTCGTTGGCCTGTGTGAGGACCGGTCCGACCCGGACGGCGTCCACGATGCCCGCCGCCGAGCCGAGGAAGGTCAGCGTGTGGCCTGCTGCCGGCGCATCGACGATGATGAGGTCGTAGTCCCTGCGGTTGTCGATCTGCTTCACCTTCCCGAGGACGAGGATGTCCTTTATCCCTGGGGCGGCCGTGGCGACGACCTCCAGCAAGTTCATGCTTTGCAGGCGTTTCGCGACCCAATGTAGGTTGTGGTCGTCCAGGAACTCGAGAAGTGCCTGTTCGGCGGTGATCGTCCTGCCTTCTATTCCCGACGCCAGTGTCTCCGGCTCGTAGCCGAACGGTTTCGCGTCGAAGGCGGTGGCAAGCCCCGACTTGCCTTCCACCTCGACGAGAAGCACTCGCTTGCCGAGCCGTGCGGCCGTCGCCGCGAGCACGGCGCTCACGGTCGTCTTGCCCACACCGCCCTTGCCGCTGACGATGCACACACGCGTGCCACAGAAAGTGTCGAATACCGAACCCATGTGCCGGCGGATGCTACCGAACGCGCGATTTTCCTCCGCATGCTGGACGGGGGAGCCGACAAGATGATGCATTTCGGATGGCGCCGCAAGCCGGTCGGGAAGGGGAGACTCGTCCGGCTGTTCCTCCTCGTCACTCTCGTCTTTCTCGTCGTCGACAGCTTCGCCGCGGACCCGGGCTTGGGTCAGGCCGGCGAGCCGGACTCGGAACCGGAGGAGACGGAGGCGCCGGACTTTCCCTTCCTCGACGTGGTCGAGGTGGACGGGCCAATCGATTCGCAGGTGCGCGACTTCCTCGAGGGCGCCCTCGAGGAAGCGAACGCCGACGAGCGGGTTGCGGGTGTCCTGTTGCGTGTGGACACCCCGGGGTCACTCGATCAGGACGGCTTCGCCCTGGCGGAGAAGATTCGGGACTCACGCGTACCCGTGATCGTGTGGGTGGGCCGCGAAAGCGGGCGGGCGCAGGCTCGGGGGACGGGCCTTCTCCTCGTCGCCGCAGCCCACTTGGTGGGCGTCTCGCCCGATGCCGAGCTCGGACCGCTCTCGCCCGAGGATCTGAAGCGAAACGAGCCCGTCGACCAGGCAGAGGCCGAGGCCCAGTTAGAGGAGCTCGTCCCCCGAAACAGGGAGGCGTCGGACTTATCCGGTTTGGTGGAGAAGAGCGTCGACGGCGACGAGGCCCTGGAGCTCGGAGTGGCCGATTTCGAGGCGCCGTTCCTCGGAGCAGTTCTTGCCGGTGCGGACGGCCGCTCGGCAGTTCTCTCGACCGGGAAGGTCGTCCAGCTCGACTTGACGACCGAGGAAACGGTCGAGGGGGAGGTGCAGGCGCCTCCGGTGGTCATCACACGGTTCCGCAAGCTCCAGGGCGTTCCGGGGTTCCTGCACAAGATCAACACCCCGACCTACGCCTACGTCCTGCTCGTGATCGGGCTCGCTGCCATCGCGTTCGAGTATTTTGCGTCCTCGATCGGTATTGCCGGTGGACTGGGTGCCCTCTGTCTCTTGGCGTCCTTCCAGGCGATGGGCGTGTTGCCCGTCAACTGGTGGGCCGTTGCCCTCATCGCAGCCGCTGTCCTGCTCATGTCCGTCGACGTGCAGATCTCGAACCTCGGAGTCCTGACGATCGCGGGAACGGCTTTCGCAGTCGTAGGGTCCGTCTTCTTCACCTATGTCGGGGACTATCGGGTTCGGTGGTGGGCGCTGTTGCTGTGTCTCGTCGGGCTTGTCCTGTTCTATGCGATCGCGATGACGACGGTGGTGCGTACGCGATTCTCGACCCCGACGATCGGACGCGAAGCACTGGTAGGGGCGCAGGGGGAGACAGCGTCCGAACTCGACCCTGACGGGCTCGTCACGATTTCCGGGGCAACGTGGAAGGCGAGAGCCCACAGGGGCCGCATCGCGCTCGGGCAACCGGTCACGGTGCGGGCGGTGGACGGTCTCGTACTGGAGGTGGACCCGAGCCTGAGACCCGCAGGCGACGCCGAGACCCGAGCAGACTGACCACTCTCAGCGCGATCGTGCTCGCCCATGTCGCGCTGCGCGCGAAGCCCGGCTGACGTGGGCTTCTTCCTGTACTCCTGGCGTAATTATCCCTTGTGGACAGCCTGTTCGGTTCGTATGTTTGAGTTCCTATGAAGCGGGAAATCGTCCACGAGGAAGCGTGGCAATTGCGGGGAGCCTGCAGAGGACCACAGGCGTGTCTGTTCTTCCCACCGAGTCAACCGGAGCGCAAAGACGAACGCGAGTTCCGGGAGAGTCGGGCAAAGGGGATATGCGCAACCTGCGATGTAAAGGACGAGTGCCTCAGTTTTGCGCTCGATACACGCGAACCACATGGCATCTGGGGTGGCATGACCGAGAGCGAACGGCGAAACCAACTCACACGTGTGAGCTGAGACGCCTTCGCGCTGCGCCACCGAAGGAAATGGCAGCACCGGGACCGGGGAGTCGGCGGGGGCAACCGCACCGTGGCGCGCGTGCGCTCGGATTCTCTCGGTTCCGTGGCCCGTGAATCAGGTGAACTGGGAGGCCCGAGACGCAGTTATCCTCGATTCGTGCTTCCCGTCGTCGTTGTTCTGTGCATTGCGGCTCCCTTCGTCGAGCTCGCCGTGCTCGTCTGGATGCTCGACAGCGCGCGTGCTGCGCTCGGATGGCCCGGCGACGTCCTCGTGGTGGTGGCATTCGTCCTTCTCAGCGCCCTCGGCGTCTACCTGCTCAGAAGGGAGAGCTGGGCACCCCTTCAGCGAGTGCGTGAGGCGATCTGGCGAAAATCCGTCCCCTCGCAGAGCCAGATCTCCGATGGCATGCGCGTCGGTGGAGCGCTCCTCCTCGCGCTGCCCGGGTTCCTTTCGGGCTTCCTTGGACTTCTCTTGCGAATCGATCCGTTGCGGGACCTGGCCGCATCGGGCGCGGAGTTACTCGTTTCCCTGAGACGATCGGCTGCCGTCCGGTCTGTTCGCCGCGCCCGTACGGAGCGCGAGAGGACGTTCGTTCCCGGGCGCGCGGCGCCCGCAATCACGGGCGCGGACGTGGACGAGGCCTCGCAGTCAGCCTTGTCGGGGACACCCGGACCGGTGCGTGTGCCGCATCGGCCGGATGAAGTTGCCGAGGAGGGATCTGCCGATGTCGACTGGGAGGCCGCCAGCGTGGCAGGCAGCACTGTCGATCGGTCGGAGCGCACCGAGATGGAAGAGATCTTCTTCGACGAGGAAGATGGCGAGGATGACCTCTGGTCGATGTTCGCTCCAGAGGACGACGTCGCAGTCGAGGAGTCCCAGGGTGGCTGGGGCAGGCGGCGCAGGAAGCGTGAAGTACGCGGGCAGGGAGGCGCAGGCACATGACACCCGGACATGAGGGCGGCCCGTCGGCGGCGGTAGCGGGCGAGGGTGGCGAGGCCCCGGACAAGGCGTTGGTGCCCCGTGATGCGGCAACGGTGCTCGTCGTCCGTGACGGCAGCGAGGGTCTCGAGGTCGTGATGGTTCGCAGGGCGTCCTCGGCGGCGTTCGCCGCCGGCGCCTGGGTGTTCCCCGGTGGGGCTGTCGACGCGGCGGATGCGGCACACGCGCGCAGCCTGATCGTGGGGAGGGATGCGGGCGTCGCCGCCGGCTCGGTGGGCGCGGCGTCCGGTCTCGGGATGTGGTTCGCAGCCGTGCGCGAAGCCTTCGAGGAGGCGGGCATCCTTGTCGGTGTCGATGGTCTCCCGCCCGTCCCGGACGTTGCTGCGTTGAGGCGATCCGTGAACAGTGGCGAGCGGACGTTCGCGTCGGTACTCGAGGAGCTCGCGTGCGTCGTCGACGCAGCCTCGATTGCCTATGTGGACAGGTGGGTCACCCCTCTCGGCGAGACCCGGCGGTTCGACACACGGTTCTTCCTCGCTCTGGCACACTCCGACCAGGATCCGGTCCACGACGAGACGGAGACGGCCGAGGCGGTCTGGGCCCGGCCACGCGAGGTCTTGGACAGGTATCACGCCGGGGAGCTCTTCATGCTTCCGCCCACGGTCGTGAACCTGACACGCCTCGCCGGTTATGGGAGCGGTCAGGAGGCACTCGAGGCAGGCCTCGCCAGGGCGGGTATCGAGCCGATCAGGCCTGTCATCCATCGGGGCGACGATGGGTCTGTCGTCCTCCGCCTCGGGTCGGACGAAGTCGACGACATCGTGATCGTGCGAGGCAAGTGAGAGTCGCAAGGGGTTCACATGACAGACATGCCCCCAACGGCACCGCCACCCGCCGTCGCCGGTGAGCCTGAGCCGCTGTCAGACCGTGTCGTGAGGGTCCTTGCACCCAACCCGAGCATCATGACCGGTCCCGGCACCAACACCTACGTCGTCGGCGGCAGCGAGGGTGGCCGGGTCGCCATCATCGATCCCGGGCCTGCCGACCCGGGCCACGTGGACGCGATACTCGATGTGGTCGGTCCTCGACCCGTGTCAGCGATCTGCGTGACGCATCACCACGCCGACCACTGGCCCGCCGCATACCCACTCGTCGAGCGCCTCGCCGAGGTACAGGACGCCAAGGTCAGGATCTACGGGCGCGCGATACGTGGCGGGTTCGAGCCGACGTCGGTTCTGCCCCACGCCGCAATCGTCGCCGTGGACGACGCAACTCTCCGGGCCGAGCACACACCCGGCCACGCGTCGGACCACTTGTGCTTCCTCCTCCAGGAGGAGAAGGCACTCTTCACGGGAGATCACATCATGGGGGGCTCGACCGTCGTGATCGCGCCCCCCGACGGGAACATGGCCCGGTACCTCGATTCCCTTCGCCACCTGCAGACACTCGAAGCGAAGCGGATCTACCCGGCCCACGGCGGGGTCATCGAGGACCCGGCCGCGATGCTCGACTACTACATCGAGCACAGGATCGAACGCGAGGGGCAGGTCCTCGAGGCGCTGCGGTCGGGGCTCGAGAGGGTCTCGGACATCGTCGACTCCATATACACAGAGGTCGCCCAGCCCCTCCGCG